>NZ_AZQX01000274.1:0-15185 GCF_000568385.1 Halomonas sp. BC04 | reverse complement strand
ACCTGGCACGGGCGCAGGCGGTGCTGGCCCGCGGCTGGCGCAAGCGGGACGATCGGGAGGGTATGATGCTCTCCACCGCGCGCAGCTATCTGTTCAACGAGCTGCTGGCCATGCGCCAGCGCGATGGAAACTGGGATCGATTGCTGCCAGGGGAGGTGGCGATGCTCGACGGTACCGCCAGCCAGTTCGCCATCGAGGCCATCGATGATGAACTCGTCGAGCGAGCGGCTCGCCTCGACCTGCATCCCAGCGGGGTGCTGTGGGGCGTCGGCGTATCGGCTACCTCCGGGAGTGCGGCGGAATACGAAGAGCGACTGCGCGAACACCATGGTCCGCTCTGCGATGGCCTGGAGCGCGCCGGTGTGAAGCTGGCCCGACGGCCACTGCGCATGCGCCTGGGCGACCCCCGCCTGACCCACGAAGCGACGAGCCTGCAGCTCGATTTCACGCTGCCCCGCGGCAGTTTTGCCACGGCGGTACTGCGCGAGCTGATCGAGCACCCGACACTGGGTGCGACACCGGTGCTCGCTTGACGGAACCGAGCCCCCTAGGAGAGATGAGGCTATACCGATGCGCAGACTCTTGCTATCCAACGACGACGGCGTACATGCTCCTGGCCTGCGTGCGCTCTACGACGCGCTGGACGCGCACGCCCGCCTGCGCGTCGTGGCGCCCGACCGCGACCGCAGCGGTGCCAGCAACTCCTTGACCCTGAACCGGCCGCTGTCGCTGACGGCGTTGGACAACGGTTTTCACTGTGTCGACGGCACGCCGGCAGATTGCGTCTACCTGGGCGTCAATGCCTTGTGGGACGAGAAGCCCGACCTGGTCATCTCGGGGATCAATCATGGTGGCAACCTGGGCGACGACGTACTCTATTCGGGCACCGTGGCGGCGGCCATGGAGGGGCGCAACCTGGGCATGCCGGCCATCGCCATGTCCCTGGTGGGCTCTCGCCACTTCAATACCGCCGGCAGGGTGGCGGCGAGCCTGGTGGGCGCGGCGGACCAGCTGTCGTTGCCGCCCCGCAGCCTGCTCAATGTCAACGTGCCGGATCTCCCCTGGGATGAAATCCAGGGCTTTCGCGTGACCCGCATGGGGTATCGCGGACCCGCCGAGCAGCCCATGGAAGTTCGCGACCCCCGTGGCCGGCTGCGGTACTGGATTGCAGCCGTCGGCCGGAATGCCGATGATGGGCCGGATACCGACTTTGCCGCCGTCGAGGCGGGCTATGTGTCGATCACGCCGCTGCAGACCGACCTGACGCGTCATGCGGCCATCGAGGACGTGCAAGGCTGGCTGGATGCATTCACCTGAACAACTGCCCGAGCTGCTGCGCGGGGTCGGCATGACATCGCAGCGGACCCGAGATCGGATGGCGTCGCGCCTGGCCGATCAGGGTATCGAGGACGAGCGTGTGCTCAAGGCCATGGCCAGTGAGCCGCGCCACCTGTTTCTCGATGAGGCGCTGTCGCACCGTGCCTATGAGGACACCTCGCTGCCGATTGGGCTGGGCCAGACGCTGTCCCAGCCCTGGATGGTGGCGCGGATGACCGAGCTTGTGCTGAGTGAGTCCCCCCGACGCGTGCTGGAGATCGGCACCGGCTCGGGCTACCAAACGTTGATACTCGCGCGGCTGGTGCCGGAACTCTGGTCCGTCGAACGAATCAATGCCTTGCATCATCGAGCCGCAGCGCGACTGCGTCTGCTCAAGGCGTACAACGTTCGACTGCGCTTGGCGGATGGGGGGCATGGCTGGTCCGAAGCGGCCCCCTTCGATGTCATACTGCTGACCGCCTGTGCCCATGAGCTGCCGGACGTGCTGGTGTCCCAGCTCGCCGATGGCGGCGTAATGATTCTGCCGCTGGCCGATGCCGGGGGAGAGCAATGGCTGACCCGGGTGCGTCGCGTCGGCAACCGACAAGAAGTCCAGCGGCTCGAGAAAGTTCGTTTCGTGCCGCTGCTGCAAGGAGTGATTCGTTGAAGCGTCAATTCAGTGTGTTCCTCAAGGGCGCCGGCATGGGGGCGGCGGATGCCGTGCCCGGGGTTTCGGGCGGCACCATTGCCTTTGTCACCGGCATCTATGAGGAGCTGATCCATACCATCAAGCAGTTCGGCCCCAGTGCCTTCATTGCCTGGCGTCGAGGCGGGCTTGCCATGCTGGCCGCCCATCTCAACCTGGCGTTTGCGATTCCACTGCTACTGGGCATCGCTGGCAGCCTGGTCACTGTGGCTCACCTGGTGGTGTGGCTGATGGAGGAGCATCCGCTGCTGCTCAATGGCTTCTTCTTCGGGCTGGTGGCGGCCTCGGCCATCGTGGTGAGTCGGCACCCTGCCGACTGGAGGCTGTGGCATCTGCTGCCCCTTGTCGTTGGGCTGTTGCTGGCCCATGCGCTGCCTTCGCTGATGCCTGTCATCACCCTGCTGGGCAGCGAATCATTGATGCTGATCGTCGGCGGCGCCATTGCCATCAGCGCACTACTGCTGCCCGGGGTTTCCGGCAGTTTCCTGCTCCTGACCATGGGGCTCTACGGTACCGTTATGGAGGGGATTCGCGGCTTCGACCTGCAGCTGCTGTCGATCTTCGCGGTGGGCTGCCTGATCGGCCTGTTCGGTTTCTCGCGCCTGTTGTCCTGGCTGCTGCGACATCACCGCACCGCCACCTTGCAACTCTTGATCGGTTTCATCGTCGGCTCGCTGCCGGTGTTATGGCCCTGGCGGGAGCTGGTACGCTACCAGCTCGGTCCGCAAGGGCAGATGATACCCCTTGATTACCGCTACCTGACCCCCGCTGACTACGCCAACCTGACCGGTGACCCCGGGCTGATGCTGCCGGTGCTGGCCACGATGCTGGCCGGCGCCGTGCTGGTGTTGGCCCTGGCTGGCTACCACCGTGCAAGTGCTTCCGGCAAGGTGGCGACCGGTCCTAAAACTGCGCCTGAGAAGGAGGATGGCTCCAATGCGTAAGGTATTTCTGGTGTCCGCCGTCGCCCTGGCGATGACCGGCTGTGCCGTTCAGCAGGAGCACTCCGCTCCCCAGGTTCGCGACCTCTCCGTGAGTCGCGAGCGTGCCCCTGCCAGCCAATACACCGTGGAAGCCGGCGATACCCTCTACGGTATTGCCTGGCGACATGACATGGACTATCGCGATCTGGCGCGCCTCAACCAGATCAGCCCCCCTACCGGATCGAGCCAGGACAGCAGCTGCGGCTGGACGAAAATGGTGCCGCCCGCCCCGCCAGCGAAGCACCGCGCGAGCAGCGCGATGCGGAGGTCGCCACGGCCACTGCCCTGGGCGGTGCCGACGAGGCTCGTGATACCGACTGGCTGCTGCCCGATGACGAGGCCATCGAGCGCAGTCGGCGCTTGACCGCTGAACCGCTGGAAAGCGGTGAACCCAGTCCCAGCCAGGCGGTGGTGGAGAGCGCTGACCAGGTTGCCGAGGCACCGGCGCCTGCAGAGCCTGAGCCAGAGCCGGAGCGGCAACCCGAGCCTGCTGCAGAGCCGGAAGTGGCCGAGGCCCCTGCACCCGAACCCGAGCCAGCCAGAGCCGCCGAGCCGGATGCCGGAACCGAAGTGGCGGGTGCATCGGAACAACAGCCCGAGCGAGAAGGTCGAAGCTACACGCCGGTGGAAGAGGTCGACTGGCAGTGGCCGGCAGATGGCGCCCTGGTCGGTCGTTTCGGTGAAGGGGGGAGTATCACCGCGGGCATTGATATCGACGGGCAAAAGGGGCAACCTGTCAGAGCAGCCGGGCCGGGTATTGTGGTCTATGCGGGCAGCGGCGTGAGAGGTTACGGCAACCTCATCCTGCTCAAGCATAATGATCAATATCTTAGCGCCTACGCCCACAACGACAGCCTCAGGGTAAGCGAGAACGATGTGGTCGAGGCCGGTGAAGTCATTGCCACCATGGGCGATAGCGACGCGGAGAGTGTCAGGCTGCATTTCGAGGTGCGCAAGGATGGCCAACCTCAGGACCCCCTGAAGTACCTGCCGGAGCGATAGGTCGTCTATCAGGCCATCTGCCGGGCAGTACGGCGGCGTGACAGCGCCGCCGTGAATCACATAATAACAGCGCAACGCGTGCCGAAAGATGATGTCAGGTGTATTCCGGCACCTCAGGACGAAACCACGGGGTAGCAACCGATGAGCATGCTTGAACGGGACCTTCAGGACGTGAATCTAGAGGATGTCACCGAGGCCGAGCAGGAGCTTGGAGCCAGTGAAACCAATGAAGACAGTGTCGTCAGGGAAGAGGATGCGTTCGAAAAGGCGCTGAATCGCGAGGACAAGCACTATCATCACAGCCTCGATGCCACCCAGATCTATCTCAACGAAATCGGCTTTTCCCCGCTCCTGACGCCTGAAGAGGAGGTCTATTACGGCCGCCTTGCCCAGAAAGGCGACCCAGCCGGCCGGTCGAGGATGATCGAATCCAATTTGCGACTGGTGGTCAAGATCGCCCGGCGCTATCTCAACCGGGGCCTGACCCTGCTCGACCTGATCGAGGAGGGCAATCTCGGGCTGATCCGTGCCGTCGAGAAATTCGATCCCGAGCGTGGCTTCCGTTTTTCCACCTATGCCACCTGGTGGATTCGCCAGACCATCGAGCGGGCGCTGATGAACCAGACGCGCACCATTCGCCTGCCGATCCATGTGGTCAAGGAACTCAATATCTATCTGCGGGCGGCCCGCGAGTTGACCCAGAAACTCGACCATGAGGCCACCGCCGAGGAGATCGCCGAGCACCTGGACAAGCCGGTTGAGGCGGTCAAGAAGATGATGGGGCTCAATGAGCGCGTCTCGTCCGTGGACTACCCGATGGGGGGCGAGAGCGACAAGCCGTTGATCGAGACCATTGCCGATGACAACGAGCAGGGCCCCGAGTCGTCCCTGGTGGACGTCGACGTCAAGCAGCATGTCGACGACTGGTTGGCGGAACTGACCGAAAAGCAGACGGAGGTGGTGATTCGTCGCTTCGGGCTTCGCGGGCATGAGGCCGCCACGCTGGAAGAGGTCGGTGACGAAATCGGCTTGACCCGGGAGCGGGTCCGCCAGATACAGGTAGAGGCACTCAAGAAGCTGCGCCGGGTACTGGAGAAGCAGGGTCTGTCGATGGACAGCATCTTCGAATAGCACCGCATCCAGGGAAGGGGCCGTTGACTCGCAGCACTGTCATGGGCCCTCCGCCCTAATGGGCTTTCCACCCAGCCGGATAATACGGGTGCTCTAGAACGCATCATCGTCGCGCCTTGCGGGTACCGGGCGCGTCTTGTCGTAAAGGGAACAATCGACCATGTCTCGCCCCGCCCCATCACGTTGCTTTCGCAAGCGCTTGATTGCCGCCTTTATCACGCTCTCAATGGCCGGCAGCGCGCAAGGCGCCGACCTGTGGACCATCGCCCAGGACGCCCTCGACAACGATGCCGAGCTCGCCTCGGCTCGTGCCGGTTTTCTTGCCACCGAGGCCGCTCGTGACGTTCAGCGAGGCACTCTCCTGCCGCAGATTTCGGTCGGGGCCAATGTCAGCCATTCGCGCATCTATTCCAGCTCCACCCAAGTCCAGCAGCCTTCGCAGGGACAGCCGGGCGAGTCGGTTCCACAGGATGACACCATCAACAGCGTCGGGTTGAGCCTGGACGCCGAGCAGGCGCTCTATGATCCGACCCGGCAGGCCCAGCTTGCCCGGGCCGAACGCGAGATCGACCGCGATGCCGTGTCGTTGGATGTTGCTCGACAGCAGCTGCTTTTCACGGTGGCTGATGCCTACTTCGAGATTCTGCGCGCCCACGATATCCTGAGCGCCCGGCGCGCTCAGGAGACGGCCATCAGTCGTCAACTGGAGCAGGCCCGCGAACGTTTCGAAGTGGGATTGATCGCCATTACCGACGTCCATGAGGCCCAGGCCTCCTTCGACCTGGCGCGCGCTCAGCGCATCGCGGCGGAAAGCGCCATGCAGGTCAGCTTCGAGGCGCTGGAGCGCCTGACCGGACATCGCTATGACAGCATCAATGCCCTGGACGACGATATCCCCATCGTACCGCCCGAGCCGGGTGATCGCGAGGACTGGGTAACGCTTGCCATGGACAACAGTCCGATGGTGCTGATGGCACAGGCGGGTATTGAAGTGGCCAGGAGCCAGGTCGATATCTCCCGGGCCGGCCAGCGCCCGGTAGTCTCGGCCTTTGCCACCTATGGCTGGTCCGACAGCGATCGTACCGGAACGAACCACAGCTCCGAGAGCCAGGTCGGGCTACGCGCCAGCGTGCCGCTCTATACAGGCGGTTCGACGGAGGCCCAGATACGCCAGAGTGGCTTTGCCCTGGAGGTCAGCCAGTACGACTTCGAGGCGCAGCGCCGCGACACCATCCAGCAGGTACGCTCGCTGTTTACCCGGGTCAACAATGACGTGGAGACGGTCGAGGCGCGCCACCAGGCGATCGTGTCCAACCAGAGTGCCCTGGAGGCGACACGTTCTGGCTACGAGGTGGGTACGCGCAATATCGTCGATGTACTCAATGCCGAGCAGAGCCTGTTCAACGCCATCGCCGATCATGCGGAAGCCCGCTATGACTATGTGCTGGGCCTGCTGCAGTTACAGCTGCAGGCGGGACTGCTGGGAGCGGAGTCCATCCAGGCCGTCAATGCCTGGCTCTCGGAGGAGGAGAGTGTCTCTCTGGAGCTGCCGGACGAGGCTAACGATAACCCGGTAATGAACATCGGGGAGCGCCCCAGATATCCTTCATGAAAAATGATGGAAATTCGTAGTAATTTTGAATAATTTTCCCAAGAGCCACTGAGTATTCGGTGGTTCTTTTCGTGTATAGGCTGGTGATATAGAAGATAATCCGGCGTCACTGCTTTCCGTGCGGAGGTTATCATGGCGAGGCCCCTGGTCGCCGATATCGATCTTGACGCCCTGCGTCACAACTACCGTCTGGCTCGCGAGCTGGCACCCCAAAGCCAGGCGTTGGCCGTGATCAAGGCCGATGCCTACGGCCATGGCGCCGTGGCGTGTGCCCGCGCCTTGGAGTCGCTCCCTGCGGACCAGTGCCCGCCGGCCTTCGCCGTGGCTTGCCTGGAAGAGGCCGAGCTCCTTCGCCAGGGCGGGGTGGTGGCGCCGATCGTACTGCTGGAGGGGATTTTCGAGGCCGCCGAGCTGGCTCGTGTCGAGGCGCTCGATCTTTGGGTGGCGGTTCACAGCGAGTGGCAGGTCAATGCCCTGCTGGCATACCGTCCGGCCAAGCCGATACCGGTATGGCTAAAGGTCGATTCCGGCATGCATCGCCTGGGTTTCACTCCCGAAGCGGCTACCGAAGCCTGGGAGTGCCTTGCACAGCGTCCCGACTCTGTCACCGCGGTTCAGCTGATGAGCCACTTCGCCACCGCCGACGCCGTGGACGCCGCCTATTTTCGCCAGCAGCTCGCCTGCATGCGAGAGCTGGCTCAGCGCCTCGGTGCGCCACTGTGCCTGGCCAACTCACCGGCTACCCTGCCTGGCCCGAGTCGCATGGACCTGGGTGCGGCCGGGGGTGGATGCTCTACGGCAGCGATCCCCTGGAAGTTGCCAGTCATGTGACGAGGCGCCTGAAACCGGTCATGACGCTGCGTTCGCAGATAATCGCCCTGCGTGACTTGGAGGCCGGCGAAGCCGTCGGTTATGCGGGCCGCTGGCGCGCGCCTCGGCCGTCGCGTATCGCGGTGGTGGCCTGCGGCTATGGTGACGGCTATGACCGCCATGCCGTGGATGGCACGCCGGTGCTGGTGGCGGGGCAGCCGGCCAGCATTGCCGGCAAGGTTTCCATGGACATGCTCACCGTGGACGTCACCGACATTGCCGGAGCCGACATCGGCACCGAGGTAGTGCTCTGGGGGCGTGCCGCGAACGGTCGGGTGCTGTCGGTGGATGCGGTGGCGCGCCATTGCGACACCATCAGCTACACCCTGCTGACCGGCATGCTGCCCAGGGTGCCCCGCCGGTATCACGGCCTTGGCAGTGAAGACGGGCAATGACAGCGTTGGTGTCGATGCATCCAGGCGGCTTCAGTGACTGCAGGGGGCGCGGTATGATGCGCCTTTTGATCGAGCGGAGCTTGCATGTCCAAGCGTAACTGGCCCTCATCCTTCGCCCACCCGCGCTTCTGGCCCGCCTGGCTGGCGATCGGCTTCATGTGGGCGGGTGCCTGGCTGCCGTGGCGGGTGAAGCTTGCCCTGGGAAAGGGTATCGGCTTGCTGGTCTGGCGCCTGGTTCCCCGGCGCCGACACATCGTCGATACCAACCTGCGCCTCTGTTTTCCTGAATGGAGTGACGAGCAGCGCCGCCAGCGGGTCCGCGAGACCTTCATCGCCAACGGCATCGGGATTCTCGAGACGGCAACCGCCTGGTGTCGCGACCCCCGGCACATGCGCCACCGGGTTACCTACAAGAATCGCCATCACTTGGATGCCGCCCGTGCTCGTGGCAAGGGTGTGCTGGTGGTGGGTATCCACTTCTCGACCCTGGACCTTGGCGGGGCGCTGCATTCGCTCTACTTCCCGGCCGATGCCGTCTATCGTCCGCACAACAACCCCTTGTTCGATCGCTTCATGACCGGCGCCCGCCGTCACATCTTCGGCGAGGCCATCGACCGCCGCGACCTGCGTGGCGTGGTGCGTCGCATCAAGGCGGGGCACATCGTCTGGTACTCCCCCGATCAGGATTTCGGCCGCGATGTCAGTGTCTTCGCGCCATTCTTCGGCATCGAGACGGCTTCCATTCGGCTGACTGCCAAGATCGCCCGGATGACCGGCGCCCCGGTGGTGCCGTTGATGTTCCACCGCAACCCGGATAACCGGACCTACACGATTGAGTGTCATCCCCCGCTGGAAGTCTTCCCCAGCGGTGATGAAGTGCAGGATGCAACCCAGGTGAACGCCTTTATCGAAGGGGCCATTCGCAAGTATCCCGAGCAGTATCTGTGGCTGCACCGCCGTTTCAAGACCCGTCCCGCGGGAGAGCCTGGCTTCTATTGAGGCAGGTGGGAGAGGAGGGCGGCGCCCGGTGTCTGTTACACGGGCTGACGGGCGGTAACTTGACGGTTCCGTCAACTGACGCAAGGCTTAGGGCACCCAAAGGGATTTTTGGCGCTAATTTTTCGGCGCCAGGAGACGACCAAGGAGGTCACTATATGCTCGGCAACGCCATGTTGTTCCTGATCATTGCCATCATCGCAGGTGTTCTCGGTTTTACCGGCATCGCCGGTGCGGCCACCACCATCGCCCAGATACTGTTCTTCCTGTTTCTGGTGCTCTTCATCGTCTCGCTGATCACCGGCAGACGGCCCTGACGGATGACATCGGAGAAGCCCGATGACACGAGGCCTCGCCATTCGGCGAGGCCTCGTTGTTTACCGTCGATGCAGGCCGACTATCGATGCTAGTACGGCATCGATCCAGGGTCAGGCATCGATACGCTTGTACTTCATGCGATGAGGCGTATCGTTACCGACCCGCTTGCGGTGATCCAGCTCGTAGTCGGTGTAGTTGCCCTCGAAGAAGACCACCTGGGAGTCGCCCTCGAAGGCGAGCACATGGGTGGCGATACGGTCGAGGAACCAGCGATCGTGGGAGATCACCATGGCGCAGCCCGGGAAGGCGAGCAGGGCTTCCTCCAGGGCACGCAAAGTCTCGATATCCAGATCGTTGGACGGTTCGTCGAGCAGCAGCACGTTGGCACCCTGCTTGAGGGTCTGGGCCAGCTGCAGGCGACCGCGCTCCCCGCCGGAGAGGTCCTTGAGGAACTTCTGCTGATCGTTGCCCTTGAAGTTGAAGCGCCCGACATAGGCCCGCGAGGAGACCTCGTAGCCGTTGATGTTGAGCATGTCCTGGCCGTCGGACACCGCTTCCCATACCGTCTGCTTGTCGTCCAGCGCATCGCGCAGCTGTTCGACGTAGGCGATCTCGACGGTATCGCCGACGACCACTTCGCCGCCATCGGGCTGCTCCTTGCCGTCGATCAGCTTGAACAGGGTCGACTTGCCGGCGCCGTTGCCGCCGACGATGCCCACGATGGCGCCCTTGGGCACGGTGAAGTTCAAGTCCTCGTAGAGGAGCTTGTCGTCGAAGCGCTTCGAGACGCCGTGGAATTCGATGACCTTGTCGCCCAGGCGCGGGCCCGGCGGAATATAGATCTCGTTGGTCTCGTTACGCTTCTGGAAGTCGCCCGACTGCATCTCCTCGAAGCGATTGAGACGTGCCTTGCTCTTGGCCTGGCGGCCCTTGGCGTTGCTGCGCACCCACTCCAGCTCGTGCCTGATCGCCTTCTGGCGGGAGGCTTCCTGCTTGGCTTCCTGCTCGAGACGCTTCTCCTTCGATTCCAGCCACTGGGAGTAGTTGCCCTCGAAGGGGATGCCCTGGCCACGGTCGAGCTCGAGAATCCAGCCGGCCACGTTGTCGAGGAAATAACGGTCGTGGGTGATGGCCACCACGGTACCCGAATAGTCGTGGAGGAAGCGCTCCAGCCAGGCTACGGATTCCGCGTCCAGGTGGTTGGTGGGTTCGTCGAGCAGCAGCATGTCGGGGCTGGCCAGCAGCAGCCGGCACAGTGCCACGCGGCGGCGCTCGCCCCCGGAGAGGTTGCCCACCCTGGCATCCCAGGGTGGCAGGCGGAGCGCATCGGCGGCCACTTCCAGCTTGCGCTCCAGGTTGTGGGCATCGGCGGCTTCGATGATGTTCTCGAGTCGTGCCTGCTCACTGGCCAGAGCGTCGAAGTCGGCATCCGGCTCGGCGTAGGCGGCGTAAACGGCATCGAGCTTGGCCTGGGCATCCTGGATCTCACCCAGGGCTTCTTCCACGGTCTCGCGAACGTTCTTCTCGTCGTCGAGTTCCGGTTCCTGGGGCAAGTAGCCGATGTTGATGCCGGGCATGGGGCGCGCTTCGCCTTCATGCTCCTTGTCGACGCCGGCCATGATGCGCAGCAGCGTCGATTTACCGGACCCATTGAGGCCCAGCACGCCGATCTTGGCGCCCGGGAAGAAGGAGAGCGAGATGTCCTTGAGAATCTGTTTCTTGGGGGGTACGACCTTGCCCACCCGATTCATGGTGTAGACGTATTGCGCCATGGAATTCCACTGGGTTGAGGGTTTCAGTGGTCACGATGATAGTGGCCGGACAGGGTAAAGGCCAGCATTGCGCCGGCCTTTGCCCCCAAGGGTGGTCAGTGGCGGGGCTATTCGTCCTCTTCGTCGTCGAGCAGCATCCAGTCGTCCTCGATGGCGCGCTTCAATCGACGCTCTTCCAGCAGGGCCTCGACGCGGCGGCGGGCGCGCAGGGTCTCGTGTCGGCTGGAGGCTCGGGGGCGGGTATAGTCGTCATCGTTGACGGCTTCGAGGAACTCCTGCTCATCCTCATGAGACTCGTTGATCAGGGATTCTTGGCTCATGCGACATCCTCCATGGCCCGATGACGACCGAGTCGGCGGTCGAAACATCACAAGCATTCGCTTCGCGTCCGAAGCGACGGACCGGAAGCGCCATGGGCGCCGATACGTCGGCCCCTGACGGCTATATATATCCGTCAGGCGACTAGAGCAAGCCCTGATCGATCTTTTTTTGACCTGGCTCGGGCGTTGCCTCAGGAGAGGCCGTATTCGGCCTTCAGTCGCTCCAGTTCCATCTGGGTCTCGACACGCTCGGTGACGTCCTTCTGCACGCCGATGTAGTAGGTGAGCTTGTCCTCTTCATCGTACAGGGGCGTGATCGACAGCTCATTCCAGAACAGGGTGCCGTCCTTGCGATAGTTGCGCAGCACTTCGCGACAGGGGCGCCCTTCCTGGAGGGCCTTGCGAATGTTCTCAAGGCCAGGCTGGTCACGATCCTCTTGCTGAAGGAAGCGGCAGTCTCGATAGAGAATCTCGTCTGCGCTGTAGCCGGTGAGTCGTTCGAAGCCCTTGTTGACATAGATCAGGATGTTCTCGTCGCCCTCCTGCTCGGCAACGACGATGCCGTCCACCGAGGCATCGACGATGCGCTCGAGCAGTTCCGGGCTGATCATTGGGGATCGTTTCATACAAGGCGTTCCTGTCTCGGGTCCTGGCTATCGGCTAGCCGACAACGGCTCATTTCGTGGATATATCATGGCCAGCCTGCGGCGCGTTGACAATCTTTACCCGCGGTTACCACTCCACATCGGGCAGCTTGCTGGCGCTGAACGCCGCTGCCAGTGCCATGGCGGCAAGAAATACCAGCAGCCAGGTGGTGCCCAGCCACTGGGCGAGGGCACCCACCAGGCCGCCTGTCAGCAGCATCAGTGCACCGGTGATGGTGTTGGAGAGGGCCACATAGAGTGCGCGCCGCTCCTCTCCGGCCATGTCGACGATATAGGTCTTGCGCCCCAGGCGGACGCCGGCATGCACGATCACCAGCAGGGCATAGACCAGGGCGTAGGGCCACACCGTGCTCGTCCAGGCGCCGGGGAGCCAGGCGAAACTGGCGCCCAGCAGGCAGCAGGCCGCCGCTCCCAGGCCGGTATCGCGCATCACCGTGCGGCTGGACGCATCGGAGCGCTTGCCCCAGACGGGACTTGCCAGCATCCCGGCAACGCCGGATACCACGATGAGGATGCCCAATCCGCCAAGCTCGGTGCCGCTCTGCTGTTGGCCCAGCAGCGCCACATAGGGTAGCGCCAGCGCACTGGCAAGCAGCAGCGCCCGGGAGATGTTGAAGTGCAGGAAATCCCGGTCATCGCGCAGCAGGCGTAGACCCAGCTTGATGCTGTCCCAGGCATTCTCCCCGCCCGCAACGGCCCCAGGTGTTTCGCGAAGGCTCACTGCGCACAGGCATTTAGCCCCCAGCCGAGTGCCGCCACGCCGAGCAGCGCGGCCAGCGCCAGCTCGCCGGGGCGATCCTCGAACAGGATCAGCACCAGTCCCGCCGCCAGGGTCACGGCGCCGGCCACGCTGCCGCTCCAGCCCATCAGGGTGCCACGACGGCCCTTGGCGATGGTCTTGCCCAGCACGTCCTTGGTGGCAATCGACGAGAGCCCCCGGGCCAGCGACAGGGACACCAGAACGACCAGGACCATGGCACCGCCAATGGCACCGCTGCCGAACAGGGCGAGCAGGGCCAGCAATGCTGCGGCCAGGGCCTGCAGCGCCCCGCCGGCCGCCCAGGCCCACTTGCGCTCCGGCTGAAGGCGAATGAAGCCGGCCACGAACAGCTGTGGCAGCAGGGCGCCCGACTCACGGATCGGCACCAGCAGGCCCACCATCCACAGGGGCGCGCCGATCACACCGAGCAGCCAGGGCAGTACCAGGCGAGCGCTGGAGAGCTCGTCGGCCAGCTTGTTGCCCAGGGAGGCGAACAGGTGCAGGAAGAAGTTGTGCGGCTGTTCGTCACATGCCTCGTCGGGAATGTCACGACACATCCGGCTGTCCTCGTCGCCGGTCAGCCACTCGTAGAGGCGGGACTGACTGATCTCGCGTTCAGCCATGCGGGCTCCTCGGCTGTTATCATCGGGACCATCATTGTTGCGACAGGGAGGCCGGCATGTCACGTATTCGCATCCACTACTGCACTCAGTGCCAATGGCTGCTGCGCAGCGCCTGGCTGGCCCAGGAGCTGCTTTCCACCTTCGGCGAGGACCTCGAGGAGGTGGCCCTGGTGCCGTCCCACGGTGGCTATTTCGAGATATTCTTCGACGACGACTCGCTCTGGGAGCGCAAGCGCGACGGCGGTTTTCCCGACAGCAAGCAGCTCAAGCAGCGGGTCCGGGATCGGCTCGACCCGGGACGCGATCTCGGGCATATCGATCGATGAGGTCGGCGGACACGAACCAGGATCGGCAGGCGATACTGCTCGGTCTTGGCGCCGTGGCGCTATGGTCCACGGTGGCCACGGCGTTCAAGATAGCACTTACCTACATGTCGCCGCTGGAGCTGATCTGGCTCGCCTCGCTGGTTTCCTGGGCGCTGATCGGCGTGCTGATGGTGCGTCAGGGCCGGCTGGGTCAGGCGCTGTCCCAGGGGTGGCGAACCGCCGCCTGGGCCGGTCTGATGAATCCGGTGGCTTACTATCTTCTGCTGTTCGGCGCCTACGACCGGCTGCCGGGCCAGGAGGCCATGGCGCTCAACTATACCTGGGCGCTGGCCATGGCCCTCCTGGCGGTGCCGATTCTCGGGCAGCGTCTGACCCGGGTCGATATCCTGGCCGGCCTGATCGCCTACGCCGGTGTCTGGGTCATCGCGACGCGGGGAGCGGTCCTCGATGTCGCCTTCGCCGATCCTCTCGGGGTGGTCATGGCCCTGGCGTCGACGCTGCTCTGGGCGCTCTACTGGTTGCTCAACGCCCGCGATCACCGCCCGCCGCTGGTGGCACAGTGGCAGAACTTCACCGTCGCGCTGCCGGTGCTCAGCCTGCTGATGCTGCTTGGCCCCGGTTTCTCCTGGCTCGGCTGGAAGGGGCTGGCCGCAGGCGTCTATGTGGGGCTGTTCGAGATGGGGGTCGCCTTCGTGCTGTGGCAGCTGGCGGTGCACCGGGTGTCGCGGACCGCCAGGGTGTCCAACCTGATCTTCCTTTCGCCGCCCGTTTCGCTGCTGCTGCTGTTCCTGGTGGTCGGCGAACCGATCCTGCCCTCCACCCTGGTGGGGCTGGTATTGATACTTGGCGGGCTCGGGCTTCAGCAGTGGCAGAAGAGCCCGGTGAAGCGTCGCGATAGGGGGGCTTCAGTACATTAACTGGTACTCGAACAGTAGCTGCTTGAAGTCCTGACGTTGGTGAGCGAACAAGTACACGGAGACCTGCTCCTGTTCGGGCCACAGGCGATAGACGATGCGATAACCGTCGATCAGCAACTCTCGATAGTGGCCAATGCCGAGCTCAAGGGCTAACCGACACACAGGATAGGTATGGGGCTGAGTTGAAAGGCGCTCGACCGTTGTGGCGATGAGGTTCAAGGAAATGGCCTCTACCCTGTCCAATGGGAGGCCCAGTTTGTCGAGCAAGAAGTTTTCGCAGGTTTCGAGCGAGGCGTCAGCCGTCTCTTCTATCGTTACTTTCACTTACGGGGTAGCGCCATCGTTTCGCCGCGTCTGCTGGCGTGGCGGGCCCTGACTTTTTCCAGGAATGCATCTGCCGACATTGATCGGCCTTCTTCACGACTCTTTTCGCCTAGATTCAGCAGCTTGAGCAGAGCGATGGCCTGCTCTC
>NZ_AZQX01000273.1:0-7384 GCF_000568385.1 Halomonas sp. BC04 | reverse complement strand
GCAGCCCGCAGCCGCCACGCCCGCTCCTCCGGTGCCTTCGGGCCACAGTGCCAGGGCCTTGCTCCGCCCCGCCACCCATTCAGTGATGCGGTCCCAGACAATCCCCTCGCCTTCATGCTCCAGGACCGCCAGGGCATCGCACGCCTCGGCAAACATATCGTCACCGCGAACCCAGCCCTCGGCTCGCTTGGCATGGCGCAATGCTTCATGCCAGGCATCCAGGCTGGCGTACTGACTGGTGATCTCGTCGGCCAGGCGCAGGGCCCAGTCGCGCACGCGCGACTCGGGCAGCCAGTCGGCGGAACCGGCCAGGGCGATGAGTTCAAGTGCGGCCAGCAGCCCCGCCGGATCGGGGCTGTCGATACCGAATGCCTCGATCAGGCGCCAACCAAGCTCGCCGCGCTCCGTGACACCCAACGCCTTCAGCCGCGAGGCTGCCACATCGGCCTCGACCTTGACGGGTTCGGGCTCGAAGGCCCAGTCACACAGCACCAGCTGTTGGGCCCACCAGGCATAAAGGGGATCGACCAAGGCTCACCTCGACGTTCAGCCGCAATGGAAAGGGCGCGGTCATGTCGCGCCAACAGGAAATCGGCGCCTAGTGTAGCGGAAAGCGACGCTCACGCCGATGATCCGACGCAGGAAATAGCGGTACGGCAGAGGGGAGTGCTTGGCGTTCCGTTTTAAATAATGCACACTTCAGCGACAAGATAATCAACACCCCCTGGAGTCCCCATGCCCCTCCCTGCCGATTCGATCATCGACAAGGCTATATCGCCGGACAGTGGTGCGACGGCCCTAGCCGCTTTGCCGTGACCAACCCCGCT
Source organism: Halomonas sp. BC04 (assembly GCF_000568385.1). Taxonomy (NCBI): domain Bacteria; kingdom Pseudomonadati; phylum Pseudomonadota; class Gammaproteobacteria; order Oceanospirillales; family Halomonadaceae; genus Halomonas; species Halomonas sp. BC04. Next base: position 6,557 of record NZ_AZQX01000273.1, on the reverse strand, counting down.
ACCGGCGCGGTACTCGCCCAGGTGGCGGACCTGGACGCAGACGCCGCAAGGGACGCCGTGGCCGCAGCCGATGCCGCCTGGCCAGCCTGGCGCAGGCAGACCGCCAAGCAGCGTGCCACGCTGCTACGGGCCTGGTTCGACGCCATCATGGCCAACCAGGAAGCACTGGCTCGGCTGATGACCCTGGAGCAAGGCAAGCCGCTGGCCGAATCCATGGGTGAAGTGGCCTACGGCGCCTCCTTCGTGGAGTTCTACGCCGAGGAAGCCAAGCGCATTGCCGGCGAGACCCTGCCCAGCCACGGCGCCGACAAGCGCATCCTGGTGTTTCGCGAGCCGATCGGCGTGGTGGCGGCGATAACGCCGTGGAATTTCCCGCTGGCCATGATCACACGCAAGTGTGCCCCGGCTCTCGCCGCCGGCTGTCCGGTGGTGATCAAGCCCGCCGAGGCCACGCCGCTGACCGCCCTGGCCCTGGCGAAACTGGCCGAGGACGTGGGCTTCCCGGCCGGGGTGCTCAATGTGGTCACCGCCAGCCGCCCTGCCGAGATCGGCGAGGTGCTGACCACCGATCCGCGGGTGCGCAAGGTCTCCTTCACCGGCTCCACCCCGGTGGGCAAGACGCTGCTCGCCCAGTGCGCCGGCACCGTCAAGAAGGCTTCCATGGAGCTGGGTGGTAACGCTCCCTTCATCGTCTTCGACGACGCCGACCTGGATGCCGCGGTGGAAGGCGCCATCGCTTCTAAGTACCGCAATTCAGGTCAGACCTGCGTCTGTACCAACCGACTACTGGTGCAGGATGGCGTCTATGACGCTTTCCTCGACAAGCTGGCTGCCAAGGTGGCCCAGATGAAGGTGGGCAACGGCCTGGACGACGGCGTGGTGCAGGGCCCGCTGATCAACCGGGCCGCCGTGGAGAAAGTGCAGGCGCACATCGCCGATGCCCTGGAACAGGGTGGCCGGCTGGTTTGCGGCGGCCAACCCCATGCGCTGGGCGGCACCTTCTTCGAACCCACCGTGATCGCCGATGTCACCCCCAGGATGCGGGTCGCCACGGAGGAGACCTTCGGCCCCCTGGCGCCTGTCTTCCGTTTCGACAGCGTGGACGAGGCCATCGCCATGGCCAATGCCACGGAGTTCGGTCTGGCCGCCTATTTCTATGCCCGGGACTATCAGCGAATCTGGCATGTGATGGAGGGTCTGGAATATGGCATGGTGGCTATCAACGAAGGGATTCTTTCCACGGAACTGGCCCCCTTCGGCGGCGTCAAGGAGTCGGGGCTGGGCCGGGAAGGCTCTCACCACGGCCTGGATGAATTCACTGAACTAAAATACGTCTGTGTCGGCGGCCTTTGATCGCCCGCAACGTCTTTCCAAGGAGGCAGGTTTGATGAATAACGCACAGCTCAATGAACTCAAGCAGCGCTATGTCGCCAATGGAGCAGCAAGCCCGGCGACTCAATACGCCGATCGCGCAGAAAATGCGCTGATCTGGGACGCCGATGGCAATCGCATCATCGACTTCGCCGGCGGCATCGGCGTGCTCAATATCGGCCATCGTCACCCCAAGGTGGTCGAGGCGGTGAAGGCGCAGCTGGACAAGGTCATGCACACCTGTCAGACGGTGATGCCCTATGAAGGCTACGTGAGGGTGGCCGAGAAGCTCAGCCAGGTGACTCCGGTCCGTGGCCATGCCAAGGTCATGCTGGCCAACTCCGGCGCCGAGGCACTGGAGAACGCCGTCAAGATCGCCCGTGCCGCCACCGGCAAGAACAACGTCATCTGCTTCGACGGCGGCTACCATGGCCGCACCTTCATGACCATGGCGATGAACGGCAAGGTCGCGCCATACGCCACCGACTTCGGGACCATGCCGGGCAACGTCTTCCGGGCCCCCTACCCGGTGCCCTACCATGGCGTCAGTGAAGACGAGGCGCTGCGCGGCCTGAAGATGGCGCTGAAGACCGACGCCAATCCGAAGGACACCGCCGCCATCGTGCTGGAGCCCGTCCTTGGCGAGGGTGGCTTCTACCCGGCGCCGGCAAGCTTCCTCAAGGCGATCCGCGACATCTGCGACGAACACGGCATGCTGATGATCGTCGATGAGGTCCAGAGCGGCTTCGGGCGCACCGGCAAGATGTTCGCCATCGAGCACAGCGGCGTAGAACCGGACATCATCACCATGGCCAAGAGCATGGCCGACGGCATGCCAATCTCCGCCGTGGTGGGTACCGACAAGCACATGGATGCCTCCGGCCCCAACTCCCTGGGCGGCACCTATACCGGCAGCCCCACCGCCTGTGCAGCGGCCCTGGCGGTGCTGGAAGTCTTCGAGCAGGAGAACATCCTCGAGAAGAGCCAGGCGCTGGGCGACAAGCTGGCCAAGCGCTTCGCCCAGTGGCAGCAGGAGTTCGACTGCGTCGACAACGGCCGCAACATGGGCGCCATGGCCGCCATCGACCTGGTTTCGAACAAGGCCAACCACACCCCGGATGCCGACCTGGCCGGCGCGCTGTGCAAGAAGGCCCGCGACAAGGGGCTGATCCTGCTCTCCTGCGGCCTGTACGGCAATACCATCCGCTTCCTGATGCCGGTCACCATCGAGGACGAGATCCTGGAGGAAGGCCTCGCCATCGTCGAAGCGTCGCTGAAGGAGCTGGTGGGCAGCAAAGCCACCGCCTGATCGACAGCTGACCTAGAAAGAACGCCTCACCGACCATGGCCGGTGAGGCGTTTTTTTCAGAGGGCAGTAACATCGATCACTGCAGGCTCTCAAGCCGGCATATTCTTGGCCTTTGCATCGCGTGACCAAACCCGGTGCTGCCCCAGTGCCTGGCTGAACGGTGTGAAAATGTCGTCCACCGTGCCCCCCAGCACGATGCCCTCCTCCCCGGCGGGCACATTGGCGGCATCCAGCAGCGCCTTGCCTTCACCCACGGCGGCGATCACCTTGAGGTGCTTGTAAGCCTCCTGCACGTAGTAGCGTCCGAGCCCCGAGTCGGACAGAGCGGCCGCGCTCTCATCCCCGCCGGCCACGATCACCGCATCCACCGCCACCGAGGGCAGGCCGTTGAGCATGGCATCCGGCGTCAAGGTCTGACCGTTGGCGCCCTTGACCGGCGCCATGGTGGGCGCGATCACGAGGCCTTCCGCGCCCTCGGCGGATAGCTTCTGCTTCGCTGCCTCGACCTGCTCGGCATCGACGCCGTCCGCCACCAGGATAGCGACCTTGCGGTAGCGGATATTGCCCGGCAGGCGTGCCATCAGGCTCAGGGCCGGCGATTCGGCAAGTGAGCTCATGCCCAATTCATCCGTCGGTGCCGGCTTGTTGCTGGGCGTCTCGATCCCATGAATCTCGCCGACCCGACGAGCCAGCTCCAGGTCGATATTGGTCAGGATTTCCTGGATGACCCGCTCGCGAATCCAGGGTCGCTGGACCTTTGACAGCTCGAAGGCGTAGGCGGCGATGATGTGCTCCTTCTCCACGTCGGTCTGGCTGTTCCAGAACAGCGTGGCCTGGGAGTAGTGGTCGCCGAAGGAGTCGCTGCGCGCGCGAATCTTGTTGGCATCGATGCGCTCGTGATAGCTCTCGAAGCCGCCGTTCTCCGGTGCCGGCGGGGTCTCGCTGGGCCACCCCCCGTCGATGGAATTGGGCTCGTAGGAGGCCTGGCCCTTGTTGATGGTCTGGCGATGCATCGAATCGCGCTGGTTGTTGTGGAACGGGCAGACCGGCTGATTGATGGGGATCTCGTGGAAGTTCGGCCCACCGAGACGCAGCATCTGGGTGTCGAGATAGGAGAACAAACGCCCCTGCAGCAGCGGGTCGTTGGAAAAATCGATGCCCGGCACCACATGGGCGGGGTTGAAGGCCACCTGTTCGGTCTCGGCGAAGTAGTTGTCCGGGTTGCGGTTGAGCACCATCTTGCCGACCAGGGTGACCGGCACCTCCTCTTCCGGGATGAGCTTGGTGGGATCGAGGATATCGAAGTCGAACTTGTGCTCGTCCTCCTCTTCCACCACCTGGATGCCCAGCTCATACTCGAGGAAGTCGCCGTTCTCGATGTCTTCCCACATCATGCGTCGATTGAAATCGGGATCGCGACCCCAGAGCTTCTGGGCCTCGTCCCAGACCAGCGAGCAGGTGCCGGCCAGCGGCTTCCAGTGAAACTTGACGAAACGCGACGTGCCCTGCCTGTCGATCAGGCGGAAAGTGTGGACCCCGAAGCCCTCCATATTGCGGTAGTGTCGCGGGAAGCCCCTGTCTGACATGGTCCACAGCACCATGTGGGTCGACTCCGGCATCAGCGAAACGAAGTCCCAGAAGGTGTCATGGGCCGACTGCCCCTGGGGAATCTCGTTGTGCGGCTCCGGTTTCACCGCATGCACGAAATCGGGGAACTTGATCGCATCCTGGATGAAGAATACCGGCATGTCGTTGCCGACCAGGTCCCAGACACCCTCGTCGGTGTAGAACTTGGTGGCGAAGCCGCGCACATCTCGCACGGTATCGTTGGAGCCCCGGGCGCCCTGTACCGTCGAGAAGCGCACGAAGACCGGAGTCTTCTTGTCCGGATCCTGGAACAGCCCCGCCTTGGAGTACCGGGCGGCGTTGTCGTAGGGCTGGAAGTAGCCATGGGCCGCCGCACCCCGGGCATGCACGATGCGCTCGGGTATGCGCTCGTTGTCGAAGTGGTTGAGCTTCTCGCGGAAGACGAAGTCTTCCATCAGCGTGGGGCCGCGCTCGCCGGCCTTCAGCGAATTGTGGTTATCGGCGATCCGCGTGCCGTGATTGGTGCGCAGGTCATGCCCCGTGGCATCGCTGCGATACTTTTCCAGGTTCTCCGACTTGCTCTGCCCGTTGGTCTTGAAATCCGTATCGTTGGCTTCGCCACTGTTGGACCTGGTATGGGGATTTTTCGCCATGTTCGGTGTCCTCCTTGTCACGAATGTGGTTCTACCCTCCCCTGCGTCAATAGCCTGCCCGTCTCTCTCCGAAACCAGCTGCACGGACGGGTTCCAGTCACTACGAGTGTAAGGTAGACCCGCCCCGGCAAGTCGCCAATCGGCTCCGCCTATCTGAACAAGAGAAAACCGTTATCGCCTTAGCACGAGGCCCAGAGATGACCCGTCTATCCGGTGGCGGTCATCGACGTGAGCGACACGTTCTAGCCGCTGGAGTCCGCCAGACGCAGACGGCCCGGCAAGTTGCCGGGCCGTCTTGTATTTCCCGCCAGGGAGCGTTTGCTCTGGCTACGCCTCCCGGACCTTCGCAATGATCCACAACAGCACCACGCGCCCACGGTCGCGGTCACCAGCGAACCAATGAACCCTCCCGCCTGCAGCCCCAGCAGGCTGAACAGGAACCCACCAATCACCGCACCCACGATACCCACGCCGATATTGGCCAGAATGCCGAAGCCGCCGCCACGCATGATGTTGCCGGCAATCCAGCCAGCGAGACCACCGATAATCAGCCAAGCGATCAAACCCATATCGTCTCTCCTTCCTTGTTGTGATGCCCAAATGCTCGGATGCTCCCAATGGTGCCTCAGTACGAGGCCACGGGAAAGCATCGCTCAGAATGACGAGCCGGGCTCCATGAGAAAAGCCAGTTCCTCACCGGTCGACTCGCGACCCAGTATGGCATTACGGTGGGGATAGCGACCGAAGCGCAGAATAATGTCCCGGTGGCGCTGCTCGAAGTCCAGGTTGTCTTCCAGACCCGGCTGGTCGAACAAGCGTAGCGCTTCGTCGTGAATCTTGAGCGACTCGCTGTGCATGTAGGGCATGTAGAGAAAGGCACGCTCGCTGACGTCTAGCTCCTGATCCAGGCCTTGAGCCACTGCCTCCTGGGCCAGCACCAGCGCCATGGGATCCTGGGCGAAGGCACCCGGCAGGTCGCGGAACAGGTTTCGGGAAAACTGGTCCAGCACGAGAATCTCGGCCAGCCGGCCGGTGGCCGACTGGCGCCAGGACCATAGCTCGCCAGCCGCGGCCGCCCGATGCAGGCCGAAGAAGCGCTGGCCGATCTGGGCATCCAGCTCGATATCCTTGCGAAACCACTGCCTGGGGCTCAGTTCATCGAACCAGTAGCCGAGCACGTCGTCGGCACTCGGTAGCGTATCGCCCATGCTCCATCCTCGCTGTTCGGATAAGGCTCACCCTGGCCACATTCGGTTAGGTTTCGGCAGCCTGATATGATGACATTAGCACCCCGGCGGCAATCTCCCCAGCAGGTCGTCATCAACATCCAGGAGCCGGTATGTCCCCTCAGGAACTGATCGAAATGTTCACCTTGGTCTTCAACCTGATCGGCCTGGTGATCTGCCTGGTCGGGCTGACCCTGGCCCAGCGCATGCGCCATCGCTGGCCAGGCTATGTCCTGGCCGTGGCCGGCTTCCTGGTCGCCGCCCTGCCACTGTTCTACAAGATGCTGGCCACGGTCCCCTGATATCCAGGGCCGGCAACGCCTTGCCAGACGCAGTCAACGCCCTCACATTAGCGGCTGAGCTTGCTGCGAAGGGAATCCTCACTGATGCGCCAGCCTTTGGCACGGGAAT
>NZ_AZQX01000272.1:0-5390 GCF_000568385.1 Halomonas sp. BC04 | reverse complement strand
CGGCTCGCCGCGTCCCCTGGCGCCGGGGATGGTGCTGACTGTCGAGCCCGGGCTCTATATTCCCGTTGATGATGACATTCCCGCGGAATACCGGGGTATCGGTATCCGCATCGAGGATGACGTGGCAGTGACTGATTCCGGGCATGAGGTGCTGACCGCTGGCGTGCCCAAGCGAGTGAGCGAAATCGAGGTCCTGATGGTCAACGAATGACCACCAGGGCGAAGGGCGAGATGTCGTTATGTAAATTACATTACGAATTATATCTTGCCGCAGGAGGCGTAAAATGAACGAGCCTATGGCTTGCCCGCGTAATGAATCGTGTAACGTGGATATCGCCATCGTCGGTGGCGGCCTGGTGGGGGCCAGCCTGGCCTGTGCTCTGGCCCCGCTGATCGAGCGGCACGGCCTCCGAGTGGCCGTGATCGAGGCGGCGCCCATGCTGGACTCGGCGAGCGCGCCCTGGCAGCCCAGCTTCGACGCCCGGTCCAGCGCCATCGCTCAGGCTCTGCCCAGCGCTTCCGCGACATGGGCCTTTGGCCGATAATGGCCGAGCAGGCGGCTCCTATTTCACGCATCCACGTCAGCGAGCGGGGGCGGCTGGGTGTGACGCGACTGCTGGCCGAGGAGCTTGGCCAGACGGCCCTGGGCTATGTCGTGCCTAACGCCTGGATGGGGCGCGTACTTCATCGACGGCTGGCCGAGCTGCCCCTGGCCTGGCACTGCCCTGCCAGCGTGGAACGCATCGAGCCCGAGGTAGAGGGCTACCGGCTTTCCCTGTCCGATGGCAGCGAACTACTGGCGGGGCTCACGGTGCTGGCCGATGGGGGGCGCTCCGGACTCAAGGAGCGGCTGGGCATCGACAGCGACGAGGTGCCTTACGATCAGGTGGCACTGATCGCCAACGTCGAGATGAGCCAGCCCCATGGCGGTACGGCCTACGAGCGCTTCACCCGGGAAGGGCCCATTGCCCTGCTGCCGCTGCCGGGTCAGCAGATGGCGCTGATCTGGACCCATGAGGCGGGGCGTGAAGAAGCACGGCTGGCCCTGGGCGACGGCGATTTCCTGGCTGAACTGCAGCGGGCCTTCGGCGATCGTGCCGGGCGCTTCCGGCGCGTCGGCAGTCGTCACGCCTATCCGCTGGCGCTGGTTACCGCAAGAGAGGCGATCCGGCCCGGGCTGGCGGTGCTGGGTAACGCCGCCCATTCGCTGCATCCTGTCGCGGGGCAGGGCTTCAACCTGGCACTGCGTGGCGTAACGGACCTGGTGGCAGCCCTTGAGCTGGCCCTGGCCAACGACGAAGCGCTGGGCGGGATGCTGACCCTGCGCGACTTCGAGGCGCGGCGCATCGTGGATAGGCACAATGTGGTGCGCTTCAGCGATGGGTTGGTCCGGCTGTTCGGCATCGACAATGCTTCGTTGTCACATGTGCGGGCGGCAGGGCTGGTGGGGCTCAACCTGATTGGCCCGCTGCGGCGGGGGCTGGCCCGCCGCGCCATGGGGCTGGAGCGCTGATGCGTACCGCCGCCGGGAAGCCAGCATGGCGAAAGGGAGAGAGCGACATGACACACGCGGCTGAAGAGGCGCACAGGCATTTCGAGGTCATCATCGTTGGTGGCGGCCTGGTGGGTGCGACCCTGGCGGCCCTGCTGGGCCAGGCTGGCCTTTCGGTGGCGCTGCTCGATGCCCGCCCCGAGTCGCTGGACGCCAAGGCGGTGGGGCGCGGCAAGCCGGCGATGCGGGTCAGTGCGCTGACGCCGGTCTCGCAACGGCTGTTGCAAGGGCTGGGTGCCTGGTCCTGGATGCAGGCGAGGCGGGTGACTCCCTATCATCATATGCAGGTGTGGGACAGCGAAGGCAGCGGCGAAGTCGCCTTCACCGCCGAGCAGGCCGGTGTGCCGGTGCTGGGGCATATCGTCGAGAATGATGTGATCCTGGCGGCGCTGGAGGCCCGCCTGGCCGAGCTGCGACGGCCGCGGTGCGGCTTGGCGCCCGGGTATCCGGGCTGGAGGCGACAGAGCAGGGGCGCCAGGTACTGCTGGAAGATGGCCAGCGTCTCTCCGCGGCGCTGGTGGTGGCCGCCGACGGAGCGCAGTCGCCATTGAGGACCCTGGCCGGGATCGAAACCAGCGCCCATGACACCGGGCACATGGCCGTGGTGACCACGGTGCGCACGGAGCGTGCCCATGGCGGCGTGGCGCGCCAGGTCTTCCTGCCGACCGGCCCGCTCGCCTTCCTGCCCCTGACGGTGGATGGGGATGACCGCTACTGCTCCATCGTCTGGTCGACCTCGCCGCGGGAGGCCGCAAGGCTGGTCGAGCTGTCGCCCGATGCGTTGGGCCACGCCCTGGCCGCAGCCTTCGAGTCGCGCCTGGGTGGGGTGGAAGTCGTGGATCGGGCGCTTGCCGTACCGCTGACCCAGCGACATGCCAGGACCTATGGTCAGCCGGGGCTGGTGCTGGTGGGGGATGCGGCCCACAGCATCCACCCCTGGCGCGGCCAGGGGGTCAACCTGGGGCTGATGGACGTGGCGGTGCTGGCGGAAGAGGTGCTCACGGCACGGCAACGCGGCATGTCGATTGGGCACGAGAGCGTGCTGGCCCGCTATACGCGGCGGCGGCGCGGCGACAATGCAACCATGCTGGCGCTGATGGATGGGTTTCGCCTGCTCTTCGGCAGCCGCCATCCGGCCCTGACCCTGGCGCGCAACCTCGGCCTGTCGGGGGTCGATCGCCTGGTACCGGTCAAGCGGCTGTTGATGCGGCAGGCGACCGGGCACCGTGGTCGCCTGCCCGCCGCCTGTCGTTAGGGAAGCGCTGAAGAAATCGCCGAGCGAGATGAAGCGCAAGGCGCACGGAGCACAGGAACCGGAACATATGGGGTATATGTGAGGATTCCGAGCACCGCGCAACGCAGTGATTCGCTCGTGCAGGCATTTGTGCAGTGTTTCCTTAGCGTTACCTGTCGCGGCGGTCTAGCACGTTCAACGCCTTGAGCAGGTTGAGTGCCTCGCCCAGTTGATAGTCCTCGCGCAGACGCTCCGTCATTGCCTCGCGCTGGCGGACGTCATCGCGAGAGCGCAGGTGACCCTCCAGGTCGGCCTCGCGAAGCTGGCGGCCCGTTTCGGTCACTTCCACCCGCCCGCGCACCACTTCCACGTCCGGTTCGATGCCCAGTGCCTGGATCGAGCGTCCGTTGGGGGTGTAATAGAGCGCGGTGGTCAGCTTCAGGCCTTCACCGTTGCCCAGGGGCATGATCTGCTGCACCGACCCCTTGCCGAAGCTATCGGTCCCCATGATCACGCCACGGCGCTGATCCTGCAGGGCGCCGGCGACGATCTCAGCCGCCGATGCGCTGCCGCCGTTGATCAGCACCACCAGGGGCACGTCGGGGGCCGCCGTCTCGCGACTGGCGGAAAAGCTCATTTCGGTGTCCGGCAGACGCCCTTCGGTATAGACGATCAGGCCGCCTTCGAGGAAGGCATCGGCCACGGCCACGGCGGCCTGCAGAACCCCGCCGGGGTTGTTGCGCAGGTCGAGTATCAGGCCATCCAGCGGGGCGTCACGCTCCAGCCGGCGAATGGCGTTGTTGACCTGCTCACCGGTGCGATTCTGGAACTGGCTGACCCGCAGGTAGCCGTACCCCGTTTCCAGCAGCTCACTGCGCACGCTCTCGGTACGAATGATCTCACGGGTCAAGGTGACATCGAAGGCGGCCTCTTCACCGCTGCGCAGGATGGTTATGGTGATCTCGCTGCCCGGCGCACCGCGCATCAGCGAGACGGCCTCCTGCAGCGAGAGGCGTTCGGTGGAGGTATCGTCGATTCGCAGAATGGTGTCCCGTGCCTGCAGGCTGGCACGGGAGGCAGGGGTGTCATCGATGGGGGTGATGATCGTCAGCCGGCCGTTTTCCAGGCCCACTTCGATGCCGATGCCGCCGAACTGGCCCTCGGTGGTTTCCCGCAGGCTCTGGAACTCGTCGCGGTCCAGGTAGGCGGAGTGGGGGTCGAGTTCGCTGAGCATGCCGCGCATGGCGTTGCGTATCAGCGTGCGGTCGTCGACCTCCTCGACGTAGGCCCGCTTGATCCGCTCGAAGACTTCGGCAAAGGTCTGGATATCCTCCAGCGGCAGCTCATCGACCGGGGTGGTGGCGTGTGTGGTCAGCGGCAGGGCGGCAAGCGGCAGGGCCAGCAGCAGCGTCGCCAGCAGGTGCCGGGAAGCGGGCAGGAAGCCGACAGAACTTAGGGACATGCGAACTCCGCGGTATCGAGTCGAGGCTGACCAGCATAGCCCTTGCCCCGGGGCTTGTGAAATAGCGTCTCTCATCGTCTGGCAATCCAGGCCTGGGGGTCGATGGGGTCGCCGTTGCGGCGCACCTCGAAGTAGAGCGCCGACGATTCGTGCCCACCGCTCGTGCCCACCGTACCGATGGTGTCGCCGCCGGAGACCGCCTGGCCTACTTCGACATGGAATTGCTGCAGGTGTGCGTGCAGCGTCATGACCTGGTCGCCGTGGTCGAGAATCAGCAGGTTGCCGAAGCCGCGCATCCAGTCGGCGAAGACCACCCGGCCGGCATGCACGGCCTTGACCGGCGTGCCTTCGCGAGCCTGGATCAGCATGCCGTTGTGGTGTACCCCGTCGCCGCGACGGAAGCTCGAGGTGACGCTGCCCTGGACCGGCCAGGGCAGCTCACCCTGGGTCTGCTCGATGGCGGTGGAAGGGGGCGGACGCTGCAGCCGAGCCATCTCCTGCTGCACCCGTTCCAATACCCGCTCGGCCTGGGTCCGGTCACGATCGAGTGCCGCCAGGCGGCTCTGCTCATCGCTGTAACGGCCCTGCAGGTCGGCCACCAGTCGCTCCCGTTCCTCCATGCGTCGGGAAAGCTCGGCGCTGCGCGACGCCAGCTCGCCCGCCAGGGCATCGAGCCGCTCCCGGCGCTCACGCAGTTCGCGGCGGTTCTCGGCCAGCTGGGCGTCAAGGTTGGCGATCTCGTCGAGGCGGGCATTGCGGGCCCGGGACAGGTGGTTGAGGTAGGTCTGCAGCCGATCGAGCCGTGCCGGATCATCCTGGTTGAGCAGCAGCTTCAGCTGCGGCGTGAGGCCCAGCCGGTAGAGGGCATCGAGCTGGACCTGCAGGGCCGCGACCTGTTCGGCGCGCTCCTCCTCCAGTTCATCGCGGGCCGCTTCCAGCGTGGCGATCTCCCGGTTCAGTCCCTGGCGGTCGGACTGGATCTCGTCCAGGCGGCCGTGGGTCTCGGCCAGCGCCGTCTCCACCTGGCGCAGCTCTTGCGTCGCCTCGTCCTGTGCCTCCCGGGTCGCGCCGAGGCGTCGGCTGACCGCCTGGATCTCACTGCCGATGGCATCCAGGCGTTCGCGGGCGTCCCGCTCGCTCGG
>NZ_AZQX01000271.1:0-13685 GCF_000568385.1 Halomonas sp. BC04 | reverse complement strand
CCATGTCGATTCTCATATCGCTCCCCTGACGCCCTCGCTCTTGTTCCCTATAATGACGGTCTTGCAGCTCCTTGCCCATGCGCCCTGTAAACCGAAAAGGCCCCCCATGCATTATCAGGATGCCCTTGTCGAAGAGATCCGCGCCAGCGCGGCTCACCTGCTGGCAGAGGATGTCGGCCCCGGCGACATCACCGCCCAACTGATTCCCGACACCCAGTGGGCAAGCGCCCGGGTGATTACCCGCGAGCCGGCAGTACTCTGCGGCATGGCCTGGGTCGAGGAACTCTTTCGCCGACTCGACGTCAGCGTCACCCTGCGCTGGAGCGCCGCCGACGGCGATCCGCTGGAAGCGGGCCAGTGCTTTCTTGAACTCGAGGGACCCGCCCGCAGCCTGCTCACGGGCGAGCGGGCCGCGCTGAACCTGCTGCAATCGCTGTCGGCCACCGCCACCCGCACCCGTCATTACGTGGAGCTGCTTGAAGGCACCGGCGTGCGCCTGCTCGACACCCGCAAGACCCTGCCCGGCCTGCGCCTGGCGCAGAAATATGCGGTCACCTGTGGCGGCGGCCACAACCATCGCATCGGGCTTTACGATGCCTTCCTGATCAAGGAAAACCACATCGCTGCCTGCGGTGGTATCGAGGCGGCGGTCACGGCCGCCCGACGCATTGCCAGCGACCTGCCGGTGGAGGTGGAGGTGGAGAATTTCGAGGAACTCGATCAGGCACTAACCGCCGGCGCCGATATCGTGATGCTCGACAACTTCTCGCTGGAGGACATGCGCGAGGCGGTCAAGCGCAATGCCGGGCGAGCCACCCTGGAAGCATCAGGCAACGTGGATGACACCACCCTGCGCGCCATCGCCGACACCGGCGTCGACTGCATCTCCAGCGGGGCCCTGACCAAGGACATCAAGGCGATAGACCTTTCGATGCGCATCGTCGGTTGAGGGGCGCTCAGGTCTCCACGGCCATCAGCCGCTTCTCCAGTCGTCGGCGGGGAAGCGGCTCGCCGTCATGGGCCACCCGCTGGTCGCCACGTTCCTGCCAGCCACGACGGAGCAGGCTGTCGGCCAGCACCAGGCTGGCCTCGATGGTGACCCTTCCGCACCCGTTCTCCAGCAGCAGTCGCTTGGCATGCACCAGCAGGTTGGTGCCGATGCCCCGCCGTGCCAGAGAGGGCCAGACATAGAGCGTCTCGATATGAGCCTGGGGCATGTTCAGCTCGAGAAAGCCCACGCAGCGTCCGTCGCAGGCGGCGACCAGTGTGGTATAGAGCGCCTGGCGCGCCACCCAGACGCTCGCCTCACGCGGCAGCAAGTTCGCCCAGGCTTCACGCTGCTTCACGCTATAGTGCGCCGCCGCCCCCTGCATGATGGCATGGTGGAAGACTTCGGCCTGGTCGGCTCCATCGCGGGCCATGGCCTGGCGATAGATGATCCGTGGAGACTGGGCAGGCGCCGCTGGCGCTTCCTTGGTTGTCATCGTTTCCACCCCGCTGTTCCTGCTGTGTATGACAAGCCCGGCTCGCAGGTTACACAAGCTCGCCGGCGTGGCCAATGGTGGGCATAATCGTCGCCATGACTCCTGCACAGCCTGACGCCGACTTCCCGATGCAACCCATCGGCCATATCGCCAGCGACTTCCCCGACAAGTTCGGCATTCCCCGGCAGCCGGGCCTGGCGACGGCCGCCCGCGCTCGACTGGTGCTGTCGCCTCCCTTCGATGACCCGCTCGCCGTTCGCGGGCTGGACGCCTTCAGCCACCTGTGGCTGACCTTCATCTTCCACCTTAGCCCCGACCGGCGCTGGGTGCCGCTGGTACGTCCGCCCCGGCTGGGAGGCAACGCCCGGGTCGGCGTCTTCGCCAGCCGCAGCACCCACCGCCCCAACCGCCTCGGGCTATCGCTGGTGGAACTGATCGACATCGATACCCGACGCGGGGTATCCCTCGAACTGCGTGGATGCGACCTGGTCAGTGGCACCCCGGTGCTCGACATCAAGCCTTACCTGCCCTGGGCGGAAGCGCGCCCCGAAGCCCGTGCCGGTTTCGCCCCTGACCCGCCGCCACGGCTCCCGGTAGGCTTCTCGGCCAATGCGGAAGCCATCCTGGCAGCGCGGTCCGACGGCGACTCGCTGCGCGAGCTGATCATCCAGGTCCTGGCCCAGGACCCGCGACCGGCGTATCACGGCGCGGGCCGCAAGGAGGGCGAAGCACGGGTCTATGGCGTGCGGCTGCGCGACGTTGACGTTCGCTTCCAGGTCAGAGACGACGTGGAAGGACCGGGCGTCAGCGTCGTCGAGATCGAGCCAACCTGAGCGGCTGCCGCCAACGAGAAAGGGCCCCGAAGGGCCCTTTTTCATCTACGCCAGGTCAGTGACGTCTGGCCAGCGACGACTGTTTTGACAGTCGCCCCTGACTCAGTGGCACCTGACGCCTAGGTAAAGTCCACGCCGATGCGCCGCCCCACTTCCTCGTAGGCCTCGATCACGCCACCAAGGCCTTGGCGGAAGCGGTCCTTGTCCATCTTGTTGCGTGTCTCGGCGTCCCACAGGCGGCAGCCATCCGGTGAGAACTCATCCCCCAGCACGATCCGCCCCTTGAACAACCCGAACTCCAGCTTGTAGTCCACCAGCAGCAGGCCCCCGTCGGCAAAGAGCTGCTTGAGCACCGCGTTGACCTTGAAGGTCAGCGCCTTCATCTCGGCCAGCTGCTCGGGGGTGGCCCAGCCGAAGGTCTCCGCCAGCGACTCGTTGATCATCGGGTCATGCAGGGCGTCGTTCTTGAGAAACAGCTCGAAGGTGGGCGGCGAGAGCTCGCGACCCTCCTCCACGCCGAGTCGCTTGACCAGCCCACCGGCGGCGATATTGCGCACCACGCACTCCACCGGGATCATCGTGAGAGTCTTGACCAGGCTCTCGGTATCGGAGAGGCAACGCTCGAAGTGGGTCGGAATGCCAGCCGCCTCGAGCTTCCCCATGATAAAGGCGTTGAAGCGGTTGTTGACCATGCCCTTGCGCGCCAGCGATTCCATGCGCTCGCCGTCAAAGGCACTGGTGTCATCGCGAAACTGCAGGACCACACGATCCGGGTCATCGGTGGCAAAGACCGACTTGGCCTTGCCGGCATAGAGTTCGTGGCGCTTTTCCATGGGGGTCTCCAGAAAGGGTTAACGCATGACGATAGGGATGGCGCTCAGCTCACCGCCTGCCAGTGCAGCCCGGAATCCTGAGGGGCAATCGTCAGACGGGAGGCATCGCCATCCAGCAGTGGCGTCAGCGCCTCGAGCGCCAGCTCGGGGCGATTGTTGTGTTCGGAAAGATGCGAGCAGACGATACGCTGCAGGCGATCCAGCCCCAGACGGGCAAGCAGTGCAGCCGCCTGGCCGTTGGCCAAATGCCCCCAGTTGCCGCCCACGCGACGCTTGAGCGTCGGCGGATAGGGTCCCGTCTGCAGCAGGTGAGGATCGTGGTTGCATTCGAGAATCAGCGCGTCGCAGCCACGAAAGGCCTCTGCCACATGATCGCTGGGGTACCCCAGGTCGGTCAGCACACCGAGATGGCAACCGTCCGCCTCGAAACGGAACTGGATCGGCTCGCGTGCGTCATGGGGCACCGTGATCGGGTCGACGAGCAGTCCCTTGATCGCGAAACGCGACTGCGGTGTGATCCAGTGTAGCTGCGGCACCTCACCCAGGCGCCCGGAGAGCCAGGTGCCCGGCGTCATGTACACCGGCACGCCATGGCGGCGCGCCAGCGGCCCCACGCCGCGCAGGTGGTCACCATGCTCATGGGTCACCAGCACGGCATCCAATTGGCGCGGATGAATATCCAGCCGCGCCAGCCTGCGCTCGGTCTCGCGCAGACCGAACCCACAGTCGACCAGAACCCAGGCTTCGCCGTCGCTGACCAGGGTGGCATTGCCCTTGCTGCCGCTGCCCAGCGACGCGAAGCGCAGCCGCCCCGACAGCGGGGCGACCGATACCGGTTCGCCAGCGGACAGCCGAGGCATCAGCGCAGCAGGCCTGCCACCCGCTCCAGCAGCTCACGGGCATCGCCTTCCGTGAAGCGCCGCTCACTCTCGTTGATGGCTCGCAGTGTCGTCCGCTCCGGCCCGTCGGACTCCAGTGCCAGGCGAATCTGCTGCGGCATCTGGCGCACATCCGGCTCATGATGATCTGCACCATCCCACGATCACGCTCGGAGGCGGTCATGTAGCTGATCAGGAAGTCATGGCTCTGAGGATTCTGCTCCAGGAGCTCGCGGCGATCCTCTACCGTGAAGTCGGCTTCAAGCTGGTGGCTCAGCTCGGCCCAGACACGATCGATATCCAGCGGAATCCGCACGACCCACTCGCCATCGCCGCGCTGCTCCAGGCGCAGGCGGTCTTCGGCGGCGATCTGCTGACCGGCCAGGGAAGCGGCACTGGCCGTGGCGCTGCGTGCACTGAAGTGCTGCTCCAGGGCGTCCAGGCAGGCGGCCACCGGCCGACCCACCTGGTCGCAGCGCACTTCACTGTCACCCTGGCGCAGGCCTTGTCGAACGCTCAGGCGACCCTGGTCGGTCTCCAGCACGCCGCGTGTATCGTCACTGGCCTGGACCTGCAGGCCACGGGCTCGAGCGAAGTCCTGCAGCTGAGGCCAGACCATGCCGGGGTCCGCCCCCACCACCAGCCAGCGGTCGCTGCCGATTTCGCGGCGTTCGACATAGTCCCGCTCCACCGCACGACCGGAAACCAGGCGCTCGGGGCTGGGCGCACTGAAGCGCTCACTGGAGCGCAGCGTGCGACTTGCCTCCGGCACCGGCATGGCATCCCGATAGCGCTCGACATTACGACCTTCCGGCAGGACCAGAGGCGCACTGCGCTGGGCCTCCACATAGTCGATATTACGGTCATCATAGAAGCCATCGCGTGCGCAGCCAGCGGTTGCCAGGGCGATCACCGCCACCAGCGGCATCCATTTCAGCGCAGAATTCATGCATCCACCTTGCATCGTGTTAATCGGGGCGTCGGGATATCGGGTCCGGGCGCAGCGTCAGTCGTCTGTCACTCCTGCCAGTTGCAGGGCCTCACCCACGGTCGAGTGGTACTTCTCGGACAGCCAGGTCAGCGGCAGTCGAATGCCCGGCTCCAACAGCCCCATGCGGTGCAAGGCCCACTTGACGGGGATCGGGTTGGACTCGATGCCCAGGTTGGTATGCAGCGGCATCAGCCGGGTGTTGATCTGGTGCGCCTTGTCGGCATCGCCGGCCACGGCGGCAGCACACAGCTCGTGCATGGCCCTGGGCGCGACATTGGCGGTCACCGAGATATCGCCATTGCCACCCATCAGCATGAAATCGCAGGCGGTGGCGTCGTCACCGGAGTAGAGCATGAAACCACTACCCTTGAGACGACCGATCAGGTCCTCGGCACGCTCCAGGTTGCCGGTGGCATCCTTCAGGCCAATGATATTGTCGACCTCGGCCAGGCGCAGTACGGTCTCGTTGTACAGATCCGAACAGGTGCGGCCCGGCACGTTGTAGAGAATGACCGGCAGCTGGCTGCCCACGGCCACCGCCTTGAAGTGCTGATACAGCCCTTCCTGGGTCGGCTTGTTGTAGTAGGGGCACACCGAGAGACAGTAGTCTGCCCCCACCTCGCTGGCATAGCGGGCCAGCTCGACCGCCTCGGAGGTGGCATTGGCCCCGGTACCGGCGATGACCGGGATGCGGCCGTTGACCTCCTCCACCACGGTGCGGATCACGTCGAAATGTTCGGCAAACGACATGGTGGTGGGTTCACCGGTGGTGCCGGCCGCGACAATGCCATCGGTGCCATTGTCGAGGTGGAAGTTCACCAAGCGGCGCAGCGCCTCCCAGTCGATGTCGCCATTGACCTTCATCGGCGTCGCCAGGGCGACGATACTGCCAGTGATCATCCTCTCGTTCCTCTCCGCTCATGCCGCTCTTGGGCGCCGATTATCAGCAGGCCCCATCGAAGCAAAAGGTAAATGGTACTCAGGCGGTCGAAGAGTGTACAGCGGCATGCGCCGGAGACTTTGACAGACGTGGCCCTGTTGCGTGTAATCAGGGCCTTACCACAAGCCAAGGATCCCCGACATGACGCTTGCCATCGGCCAACCCGCTCCGGACTTCACCGCCACCGCCACCGGCGATACGACCGTCACCTTAGCCGACCTCAAGGGTCGGCAAGTGGTCATCTTCTTCTATCCCAAGGCCAGCACGCCCGGCTGCACCACCGAGGGCGGCGATTTTCGCGACCGCATGAGCGCCTTCGAGGCCGCCAATACAGTCGTCTTCGGCGCCTCCCGCGACGGCATTCGTGCCCAGGAGAACTTCAAGGCCAAGCAGGCCTTCAATTTCGAGCTGATATCCGACAAGGACGAAACCGTCTGCCGGCTGTTCGATGTGATCAAGCTCAAGAAGCTCTATGGCAAGGAGCACATGGGCATCGAGCGGAGCACCTTCCTGATCGATGCCGAGGCAGGCTGACCAGAGAGTGGCGCGGCGTCAAGGTCCCCGGCCATGCCGATGAGGTGCTCCAGGCCGCCCAGGCCCTGCATGCCGGCGGCTGAACGTCAGCACCCGCCCGGCAAGCCGGGCGGGTGCCCGCCGCCCTCTCACCTTGACTCTCGCTTCACTCCTCGACCCACTCCTCAACGGCGCTCTCTTCCGCCTGGCGCTGCTTGATGCCGCGGGGCCAGGCATAGACCAGCGCCTTGAGCAGGGTAGCGAGTGGAATGGCAAAGAAGATGCCCCAGAAGCCCCAGATACCGCCGAAGAAGAGCACCGCCACGATGATCGATACCGGGTGCAGGTTGACCGCCTCGGAAAACAGGATCGGCACCAGCACATTGCCATCCAGCGCCTGGATGATGCCATAGGCAATCAGGACGTAGAGGAACTGATCGCTGAGCCCGAAATGAAAGCCGGCCACCGCCGCCACCGGCAGCGTCGCCACGGCGGCACCGATATAGGGCACCAGCACCGAGAATCCCACCAGTACCGCCAGCAATGCCGAATAGGGCAGACCGAAGAAAGCGAAGGTGAAGAACGTCACGGTACCGACGATGATGATCTCGATGAACTTGCCGCGCACGTAGTTGGCGATCTGGTCGTCCATCTCATGCCAGATGCGGGTCATCAGGTGACGCTTCTGGGGCATCAGCGATAGCGTGAATGCCACCAGCTGGTCGCGGTCCTTGAGCAGAAAGAAAACCAGGATGGGCACCAGCACCAGGTAGATGATCAGCGCCAGGACATTGCCCAGCGAGGCAAGCGATAAGGTCAGCATCCGCTGACCGAACTGGGTCATCTCCCGCCCGGCGACCCCGATCCACTCCTGCACCTGGTCCGGTGTCACCAGGTTGGGGTAGCGCTCCTGCACGTCGCCCAGCCAGCGCTGGCTGCTGGCGAACATGCGCGGCGTCTCCTGGACCAGGCCCACCAGCTGATTCCATATCAGCGGCATCAGGATGAAGGCCAGCGCCAGCAGTATGCCGATGAAGCCCAGGAACACCACGACCACCGACAGCAGGTGGGGCACCCCTCGGCGCGTCATGGCATTGACGCCCCCCTGCAACAGGAAGGCAATCACCAGGGCGGTGAGAAAGGGCGCCAGCATGCGACCGAACAGGATCACCACCGCGAAGCCCAGTATCAGCACCACCAGCAGGATCACCGCCTCCTCATCGGAGAAATAATGGTCTACCCAGCTCTTGAAGACCTGACGCAGGGTCATGAAGCAGACTCCCCGCCCTTGCGAATCCAGTAGTGAAATACCTCGCCGCGCTCTTCACGCTCCACCAGCTCGTGGATGCTCTGTTCGGCGAAGGTCTCGAAGTCGCGCCAGGAACCCGCATCGGTGGCCATGACCTCGAGCAGTTGGCCGGCCTCGAGCCTGGCCAATGCCTGCTTCGCCTTCAGCAGCGGCAGCGGACACGGCAGGCCGCAGGCGTCGAGCACGTCATCTGGTTGCACAGCCATGGTAACTCCCGGGAGAATGCAGGTTATCGCAAATAAGGGGGGACGCTCTTGCAGCGAACGCCAAAACCCTTGAGATTTAAAGGCACTTTACAGGTCGAATCAATGTCGGATAAGCATTCGATCGTCCATTATGACGAGGTTGGCCATGCTGCGTAACATCCGCACCTTCCTGACCGGTAGCGCCATGGTGCTGTCACTTGCCCTGACCGGTCCGGCAGGCGCCACGGATGACTACGGCCTGCCCAGCCTGACGACCGGCAGCCAGGCCGTGAGCGGTGAAGAGTATCGCCTGGGCCGTGCCTGGCTACGCCAGTTCCGCGCCCGCGCGCCCCAGTGGCAGGATCCCATCGCCCAGGACTATGTGGAGTCACTGCTGGCCCGTCTGGTTCCCCACAGCGGTGTCGATGGCTCCCGCACGGTCGTGACGCTGGTGGATAGTCGCACGCTCAATGCCTTCGCCGTACCCGGCGGTGTCATCGGCCTGAATGCCGGCCTGTTCGCCTTCGCCGACGAGGAGGACGCGGTGGCTTCGGTGCTGGCCCACGAGCTGGGCCACCTCTCCCAGCGCCACTATGCACGCGGCCAGGCCCGCGCCGAACAGACCCAGATYCCCGCCATGGCGGCCATGCTGGCCGGCATGCTGATCGCAGTTAGCGGGGGCGGCGATGCCGGTGTCGCCGCCGCCATGGGCTCGCAGGCGGCCTTTATCCAGGACCGATTGGCCTACTCGCGCCGCTTCGAGCAGGAGGCCGATCGGATCGGCCTGCAAGCCATGTCACAGGCCGGATTCGACCCCCATGCCATGGTTCGCATGTTCCGCGCCATGCAGCGCCAGGCCAGCCTCCAGGGCGGCAACCCCCCGGAATTCCTGCTCACCCATCCGCTGACCGAATCCCGCATCAGCGATGCCGAGGCGCGGGCCTCGCAGCTGGAGGCCGCCGATTCACGCAACAGTGGGCCAACCTATCACCTGATTCGTGCCCGCGCCCTGCTGACGATCCACCAGCGCGACCCACAGCAAGCGGTCAATCGCCTGGCACAGGACAGCGCCCCGGATGCCGCCAGGCGCTACCTGGACGCCCTGGCCGAAGCCCAACGGGGCAACACCGACAGCGCCCTCGCCGCCCTGGATGGACTGGCCCGCGAACTGCCCGACCTGGCCATGATTCCCGCCAGCGCCGCGGAGGTCGCCTTCGATGCCGGCCGCTATGACGATGCCATCGAACGGAGCCGGCGCCAGCTGCGGCTGATGCCGGGCTACATGCCTGCCACACGCATCCTGGGAGAAGCGCTGCTGCAACGGGATCCCAACGAAGCGTATCGCGTCCTGCGTGACCTTTCCGAACGGCGCCCGGAGGACCCGCAGGTCTTCACCCTGCTCGCCGAGGCCGCGGGCCGCAGCGATCGCGAAGCCTGGGGCCATCTCGCCCGGGCCGAGCATATGCAGCTGACCGGCAGCATCGACCAGGCCATTCGCCAGCTCGACGTGGCCAAGCAGGTCGCCGAGCGAAGCGGCGACACCAATGCCGCCGGCCGTATCACACAGCGCCGCGAGGATTTCGTGGGTTATCGCGAAACGATGGAGAAGTTCTAGGAGTCTGTCGGGATTGGGAAGGTCCGCGGCTGATCCGTCGACAGGCCACCGCGGAGGCGCTGTAAACCCATCCCTGGGCGCTACATCCTTCATCCCTGAAGGATGACCTCCGCTTTAGCCTGTCCCCGGCGCCGCTGACTCGTCGGCAGTTGCGACTTTCGTTTGGAAAGAAGAAATCTTACTTCTGGAAATTGAGCATGCGCTCCAGGGGCTTGAGGGCAGCGTGGCGCAGGGCATCATCGACGAAGATCTCGCCGCTGCCCTCGCGCAGGGCACCGGCCATGTTGTCCAGCGCGTTCATCGCCATCCAGGGGCAGTGGGCGCAGCTCTTGCAGGTCGCACCGCTACCGGCGGTAGGCGCCTCGAAGAGCGTCTTGCCCGGCACCGCCTGCTGCATCTTGAAGAAGATGCCACGGTCGGTGGCCACGATCAGCTTGTCATGGGGCAGCTCCTTGGCCGCCTTGATCAGCTGGGACGTCGAACCCGTCACATTGGCAAGCTCGACCACCGCGGCCGGCGACTCGGGGTGCACCAGGACTGCCGCTTCCGGATAGAGCGCCTTCAAGTCCTCGATCCCCTTGGCCTTGAACTCCTCGTGGACGATGCAGGCACCGTCCCAGAGCAGCATGTCGGCACCGGTCTTCTGCTGGATATAGCCCCCCAGGTGCTTGTCCGGCGCCCAGAGGATCTTCTCGCCGCGGACCTGCAGGTGCTCGATGACGTCCACCGCAATGGAGGAGGTCACCACCCAGTCGGCACGGGCCTTCACCGCCGCCGAGGTATTGGCATAGACCACCACCGTGCGATCGGGGTGGGCATCGCAGAAAGCGGCGAACTCGTCGGCAGGGCAGCCGATGTCCAGCGAGCAGGTCGCTTCCAGGGTCGGCATCAGCACCCGTTTCTCGGGCGACAGGATCTTGGCGGTCTCGCCCATGAAGCGCACCCCGGCAACCACCAGGGTGTCGGCTTCGTGGCGTGCGCCGAAGCGCGCCATTTCCAGGGAGTCGGCGACACAGCCGCCAGTCTCTTCGGCCAACTGCTGAATGGCATCGTCGGTATAGTAGTGGGCCACCAGCACCGCATTCTGCTCCTGGAGCAGCCGCTTGATCTCGGCGACGCGAACGTCGTCCTCGGCGGGAATCCGGGTGGGGCAATAGGCGCGGGCGAGGTGGCTACGCACCTCGGCCCTGGAAGTCATGATCGTCATCGTGTCTACCACTGTGACTGGCAGGGGCTCCCCCTGCGTGTATCGGGTACATCGCGAATCGCACGATCCGTGCGGGCGATGCGCCTGGGGCCCAGGCGGCGTCTCTCGCCAACTTGGCCTCTCCTTCTATTCTAGACCACAATACAAGGCAATTGCTCCCCCAGCACCTCATTAACCGGCCATGTTTGCACTAGGTGCGTCAGAGGTGATAGCCCAGCACCTGTGTATATCGCTAACGGGCAGCAACACGCTAGCTGACAGAGTCGATACGACAGCTGCATGTGTCCGGGACTACATTAGGGATCGACGATCCAGCAAACGATCGTATTCTTCCTTGACGACCGCGTAGCACTCGCAGACTCTCGCTTCGAGACCCGGCCGGTCAAGCACCTTGATATGCCCACGATGATAGGATATCAGGCCCGCCCGCTGGAGCTTGCCTGCCGATTCGGTCACCCCTTCCCGACGCACCCCCAGCATGTTCGCGATCAGCTCCTGGGTCATGACCAATTCGTCACCTGGCAGCCGGTCCAGGCTCAGCAGCAGCCAGCGACAGAGCTGCTGGTCGACCGTATGGTGGCGATTGCACACCGCCGTCTGGGCCATCTGGGTCAACAGTGCCTGGGTATAGCGAAGCAGCAGCCGCTGCAACACACCGGCGAGATAGAACTCATCCTTGAGGCGCTGCCCCTTGAGGCGGTAGGCCTCGCCGGCGCTCTGCACGATGGCTCGACTCGGCGTCGTCTCCCCGCCCATGAACAGTGACACGCCAACGATTCCTTCATAGCCCACCACCGCGATTTCCGTGGAGGCGCCGTCCTTCATCACGCAGAGCAACGACACGATGGCATCCAGCGGGAAATAGACATGCTGCATCACGCCACCGGATTCACTCAGCGATTTCCCCAAGGGCAAGTGCACGCGCTCGAGATGGGGTAACAGCCGCGCCAGCTCCTCCTCCGGCAACAGTCCCAGCAGCTGATTTCGCGGATCATATGATGGTGCCGACATCCCAAGCCCTCCCTTTGTGCGCCAGTGTCTGAGCTATTTCGTCACGACTATGTGCGTCACCTCACGGTAAACACTCTCATCCTACCTTTATGATGAAGGAGGCGTTCGATCGTAGCCGCGCCGCCCTCAGGTAACTCCCGCTGCGAGCAAGCCCCCTTAACCCGAGTGATACCGCCATGAAACACATCAAACATCTCCTGCTTGTCTCTGCCTCCTTCCTGCTCGTGCTTTCACTATCCGCCTGCTCCGGCATGTCCAAGCAGGACAAGGGCACCGCGATAGGCGCCGGCGTGGGTGCCGTAGGTGGTTCAGTACTCACCGGGGGCTCCGCTATCGGCACCGTGGGTGGTGCGGCAGTGGGTGGCGTCATCGGTCACGAGATCAGCAAGCCGTAGTCTTTACACCAGACACGCCAGCGCGGGGAGTGACCGCCGCCGCATGGGGAAACCTATACTGCCCTAACGTTCGCCACCGCACAGTAGCCCCCCCCTGGGGGGGGCTACGATCAACTTGAGTGTGGCAAAGGAAGTGCCTAGACAGGATGTCGCGCTACGCGTCGCAAGGAGTGCGGCGCCACCCTGCCAACTCGGCCTCTGGTACGTTGGCTAGCGCACCGACGCCAAGCGCTTGACAACCTACTATTCAAGAACCATCGGGCACACCGATATCGACTCAGGCATCGGTCGCTGATGATGAAAGGAGGCTCTATGTACAATATCGTATGGATCGTCGGAGCTGTGGTGATCGTGCTGGTCGTGCTATCGGCGCTCGGCTTGCGCTAGACAGACCCAAAAGACGAGATTCAGTGAATCTCTGGAATCCAACAAGAAAGGGCCCCGATGGGCCCTTTCTTGCTGACTGACCTTCGTGCTGCCCCCTTCTCAGTCCTCCACGCGTATCCGGCCCAGGCTATAGTCGCCGCCATGATTGGCGAATACGAAGCCCTGGAAGCGCTCCCGGAAACTTGTGTCGCGTGCCTGGATGACACGTCGTCCGTCGACACTGATTCGCATCTCGCCATCCTCGTCACGGGTCCAGGCCAGGGTATGGAAGCGGTCGTCCTCCAGGTTGATTGCCCCATCGCTGCTGGCGATCACATCGCTACCGTTGCTGGTGACCCTGATCAGGCTCAGCCCGGGGCGCGTATCGGGGCGATAGACCAGCCGGTATCCGGCGCCCGAACTGTTGCCCTGAAAGACTCCCAGTTCGAGGCTACCCACTTTCTGGCGGGAAGCCAGGTCCAGCTCCATTTCGAAGGCGTTGCGGATCGGTGACGCAACGAAGATCCTGGCGGTCTCTGCGGCTACCGGTGCTGCTTCGGGCTGAACACTGCCCGTCTGTTCGAGGATCAGTTTCAGCATGGCAAGGCCGACCTCCTCGGGCCGGTCGGAGCTCAGGCTCCGGCGCGCCGGGGCTCTCTCGTCCGGCACCTCGACCACGCTGCGCAAGCCGTTGCGATCGATGCGGAAGTCGCCGCTTAGCACGGTCCAGGCAGGGTTGCGGTGGTAGTCGCCATCATTGAAGTCGTCCTGCAAGGCAACCCTTACCGGCGCCTCAGCCGGCGCAGACTCCGTCGGCACGGCTCGGATGGTGCCTGCGCTGGTACCTGTGCAGAGGCACGCCCGGACTGGCGTAGTCTTGCCAGCAGTTGCGGCGTAGGTTGAGCATCCCGGGCAAGGCCGGCCTGTCCCTGATAGGAGCGAATGGCATTGCGGGTCCGCGCACCCATCAGGCCATCGACCGGACCGGCATCGTAGCCAAGCCGATTGAGTTCACGCTGTGTCTCGGCGACGAGCTCCCGGCCCGACAGGGTCTCCGGACGCCGCGGTTCGGGAGTGGCTGCCGTGGCAGGCTCCCTCGCCTGCCAGCCACGGGCCGCCTGCTGC
>NZ_AZQX01000270.1:0-13265 GCF_000568385.1 Halomonas sp. BC04 | reverse complement strand
AGCCACTACCCCGACCAGGACCTCTTCCTCAAGCTGGCCAAGAAACTGGTGCCGGGATGACCGGCACGGTGCTGTCCCCGGCACGGCATAAACAACGGGGGTAGGGGGCAGTGCGTCTTGAGGCCGGAAAATCGATCAAAAAGTGATTAAACTGCCGACGGAGGGTACCGGTCCCGCGACTCATGAGCCAGAGAGCGCCGACTGGCGGCGCTCATGAAATATCCGGGCTAGGGGCTTCACGAGAGCCAGAAATACCTATCAGAACAGGCCCAGCTGTCGGTCCACCAGGGTAGAGAAGTCGTCGCCGACGAAAGGCAGGATGGCATCGGCCACCGGCTGCAGCTGCCGGCTCAGGTAGTGCTGGTAGTCGATGGCCGAGCGGCGTGTTTCCAGCGGTTCCGGCCCCGCCACGGTTATCACATAGCGAATCCAGCCGCCGTTCTGGTACTGACGCGGCCGGCCCAGCTGCTGATTGTATTCGTCGGCCAGCCTCGCCGCACGTACGTGGGGCGGCACATTGCGGCGGTAGTCATCGAGCTTGCGTCGCAACCGCTTGCGATAGATCAACCGCTCATCGTACTCACCGGCCAGCGTGCGCCGAACGTAGTCACGCACGAACTCACGGTGCGGCTGAAGGGTGAATACGCGCCAGTACAGCTCCTGCTGGAAGGCCTTGGCCAATGGAGACCAATCCGCGCGAACCGCCTCCAGGCCCTTGAACACAATGTGTTCGTCACCATCCTCCCCGCTCACCAGCCGGCGTAGCGCTTCTTGCTGCCCTGCTCGGCACCACGGATGGTGGGCATGAGAAAACGGCAGTAATGCGTCTCGAACTGCAGCTCCAGGGTGCTCTCCAATCCCAGTGTCGATGCCAGGTGCTGATCCCACCAGCGGTTGACGGTCGCCGCGAGATCGCGACCGATGACGCTGGCCTCCGACTCGCTTCGGCGGCTGCCAAGCCAGACGAAGGTGGAGTCGGTGTCACCGTAGATAACGGTATAACCTTCAGCTTCGATCAGCTCTCGCGTGCGATGCATGATGGCATGCCCCCGCAGCGTAATCGACGAGGCGAGCCGGGTATCGAAGAAACGACAGCCCCGGGAGCCCAACACGCCATAGAAGGCATTCATGATGATCTTCAACGCCTGGGACAGGGGCACATTGTGTTCCCGCTTGGCCGCCTCGCGGCCCTGCCACACCCGTTCCACGATGCCGGGCAGGGCATGCTGCGTGCGTGAAAAGCGAGCCCCGCGGAAGCCGGGGACGCTATCCTCCTCCGGCTCACCAAGGCCCTCCACCAGCCCCACCGGGTCGATCAGGAAGGTGCGGATGATCGAGGGGTAAAGGCTCTTGAAATCCAGCACCAGCACCGAATCGTAGAGCCCCGGCCGCGAATCCATGACGAAGCCACCGGGGCTTTCTTCGCTCACTCCCAGGCCGTGGCGTGGCGCCAGATTGGGCGCGACATAGCCGAGGCGGTGCATGCGTGGCAGGTAGAGGTGCGAGAATGCCGCCACCGAGCCGCCGCTGCGGTCGGCAGGCAGTCCGGTGACCGCTGCCCGCTCGAGCAGGAAATCGATCAGCTCGGTCTTGGCAAAGATCCGCGTGACCAGCTCGCAATCCTTGAGGTTGTAGCGGGCAAGCCGGGGCTTGTCCTCGGCGAACATGCGGTTGATCTCGTCCATGCGCTGATAGGGGCTGTCGATGGCCTTGCCCTCGCCCAGCAGCTCCTGGGCCACATGCTCCAGGCTGAAGGAGGCGAAACGCCAGGTTGCCTGACGCAGCATCTCGATGCCGTCGATGATCAGCCGCCCCGCCGCCGAGGCGAAGAAATGGTTGGCGTTGCTGCCATGGGCGCGCCACTCCATGGGCTCGCCGCCGCGGCCCAGCAGTAACGGTACACCGAGCTGCTCGGCGTGGCGCTGCAGGATGCGCAGGTCGAACTGCACCAGGTTCCAGCCGATGATCGCATCCGGATCGTGTCGAGCGACCCACTCGTTCAATCGCACCAGCAGCGACTTGCGGTCTTCACAGTAGCGCAGCGAAAAGTCCCGGGGCTCGGCCCATCGCCCGTCTCCCCTTCCCCGCCAATCGGCGAGCCCAGCATGAAGACCTGGCGCTGACCGCAGCCTTCCACGGCAATGGAGTAGAGATCGCCCCGCTCGCTGGTCTCGATGTCCAGCGAAGCCAGCCTGAGCCGCGGCCGGTACTCGGGCGCCGGCTTGAGCTGGGTCTCGATCGAGTCGCCCTCTGCGCCCTGGACAGCCTCATTGTTCGCGAACCGGACCGGGGCGGTGATGTAACGCTCCATCAGGTAGCGTTCCGGCGGCCGCACATCCGCCTCGAAGACATCGATACCGGCCTCGCGAAGCCGTTTCCCCAGATTCATCAACTGCCGATGCTGTCGGCAGTAGAGCCCCACCACCGGGCGCTGCTGGAAATCGCGCAGCTTGAGCGGGCGCAGCTCGACGTCACGTTCGCCATGCAGCAGTACTTCCGCATGAACGCGCTGTTCAGCAGGGATGAAGGCCACCGAGGGCTGTGGCGGCAGGCGAACATGCCGAGGGCCATCATCGGTTGCCAACCAGAACGTGACCTCGGTACCTACGGGTGTGTCCCGCCAATGGCGGGTCAACACGAAACCCTGCTGTCGCTCCACCACTACCTCTCACCCGCCTGAACCTGGGTGGAATGTTACTCGGTGCCAGGGGGAATGTCGTCGCCGACGCCAACACGCCGGATCTCCACTCCCCCAGTATCCTCACTTCTTGCGCTTGTCATGAATGTAGATGGCCTTCGAGCTCTCACCCCGCGAGGGCCTCTCCTCGATATCGAAGAGCTCTGTTGCCGCCACCAGCTCCCCGAGTTTGCGATAGCCATAATTCCGTGAATCGAAATCCGGAAACTGCTTCACGATATTGCTGCCGACCGCGGCAAGCGGCGCCCAGCCGCTGTCGTCGGAAGACGACTCGACTGCATTGCGAAGGGAGTTGACCAGCTTGGCATCCGACTTCAGCTCCCTGGTGGAGCGCCGGACAGCCTCCGGTCCCTCCTCTTCCCCTTCCCGCAGCACCTCGGTATAGATGAACTTGTCGCAGGCAGCGACAAAGGGGAGCGGCGTTTTCTTCTCGCCGAACCCGAACACCGTGAGCCCCGATTCCCGGAGCCGGGATGCCAGGCGCGTGAAATCGCTATCGCTCGACACCAGGCAGAACCCCGTGAAATTCCCCGTATACAACAGATCCATGGCATCGATGATCAAGGCACTGTCGGTGGCATTCTTGCCGGTGGTATAGCCGAACTGCTGGACTGGCTGTATGGAGTGTTGTAGCAACGACTCCTTCCACCCCTTCAACTGCGGCCCGGTCCAGTCGCCATAGATTCGCTTCACGTTGGCGACACCGTACTTGGCAATTTCCGCCAACAGGCCATCCACAATGCCCGGCTGCGCATTGTCCGCATCAATCAGAACCGCAAGGTTGTTATTTTCCATCGTTCGTCCTTAAAGCATGTCATCGGTAGGCAGCTTCCCACCTGGGCCAGTGCGGTGCAGCAACAATCGACGCGAGATCTGCAGGCTGGGCGAAAAAGAAAAAGATTTCGACTAAACACCTGCCATACCACTACATAAGAAAAATACGCTGTTGGAGACACCTTTAGCTCGCGACAGCGGTGTTACCGCCGTTTCGGCGATTAGCACAAGTGGCGGAAATCGGCCATCTGAAGACAGGGCCACCGTTCGCGGCTGCGCATCTGCCATAGCACTACATAAGAAAAACTTAACGTAGGAGCAGCTTCAGCTCGCGACTGGAGGCCGTAGGCCTCCCGGTGGTGTTGCATGCTTCGGCAATTCGCACAAGCGACAGAAATCGGCCGTTTTCTGCCTTTCGTCTGCTACTCCAGTGCCCACCGATGCCGGGCCGCCTCAATCAGACCAAGGCCGCCTCCGCAGTCGCGAGCTAAAGCAGCCTCCAACAATGGTCGATGCGAGGTCCGGGGCAGTTTTGCGTCAACCTCTGGGCACCCTACCGCGGGGGAATGGTGGCAATGGTTCGCCTTCCCAGGCAGTCGCTGAAGATTATTGCCGCCGTATGTCAAAGCATGCAGATGACGCTGCTACATGTTTTTACACTACAGCCTACCCACACTTCCTTCAGCTTGCGTGGGAAAACATCGGATTATGACAAAAGGAGGGGTAATGCGGATGGGGCGGTGCGGGGGAGTTCCGGCCCATGCAGTCATGGGCCGGGAAGCGCTTCAGTCACAGGGTACGACGGCGCGGGCGGTGTCCTTGGCCCAGAGTGTCTGACCATCCGGTGTGGTGCCGTGGGCATTCCAGGTTTCGGTCACTTCGACGCAGTAGGAGCCGAGGTCTTCAACCTGCTTTTCCGGATTCGCCGGGCGGTCGTCGCCGATCCGCATGATATCGGGGTTTTCGCTGGTATAGCGTGGTGCTACGGCGTTGGCACCGCAGCCGGCGACCAGGGCCGTCACCATCAGCAGGGGCAGGACATGTCGCAGTTTCATCGTATCATCCTCACTAGAATGTGTTGCATTCGTGCGATTATTGGATGATGCGTAACGGGCAATGCGTTGAGTGCTGCCAGGGTCGTCAGTCCGTTTGACACACCCGCCAGCAGTCCCGCCATTCTAAATGAGTGTTCCATTCACTGCCACTTGGCTGGGCCGTGACATGCTATCGCCGCGTTTCATTCAGCCATTCGGTCTCCGATGCTCAAGCCCGGCGCCTTGACGCCGTCTAGGCTGGACTCACCGCTGGCGGTGTTCTGCGCCACCACACTGAACGAGCCATCCGTCTCCAACACCACGGCTTCCACCTCCCCCAGTGCGACCTTGCCGGAGGCGCGAACAGCGGCCCTGATCTCTTCCTTGGTCACACGGGCCCGCTTCAAGGCGGTGGGTAGATAGTCACCACGATAGAACAGCAGTGCCGGTTCACCGGTCACTACCCGGCGCACCCAGCGCATGCGAACGCTGGCCCAGGTCACCAGATACTGCATACCGACCAGTAATGCGAATGCCAGGACTCCCTGGGCCAGGGTCACATCCCTGCTCAGCATGACGGTGGCCAGGACCGAACCCAGTGCCACGGTAACGACCAGATCGAAGGCATTCATCTTGGACAGGGTGCGTCGACCGGAGATACGCAGCAGCAATATCAGACTTGCGTAGCCCAGCACGCCCAGCACCGCGGTGCGCAGCAAGGCATACCAGCTATCGAACAGAATCGGGTCCAAGCGCGCCTCCTTTCATCATCGGACGAAAATAAAGCCTAGCCCATCCTCGTGCCAGCGGGTGCAGTGGGCGGCGAAGATGGCTACAATCGAGGGTCTGATTTTCTTGGGAATTCCAGAGCCGATATGTCGAACTCTACCAGCGCCCCGCGCAAGATCCTGGTCACCAGCGCCCTGCCCTACGCCAACGGCTCGATCCACCTTGGCCACCTGCTGGAGTACATCCAGACCGACATCTGGGTGCGCTTCCAGAAGAGCCGCGGTCACGAGTGCCATTATGTCTGTGCCGACGATGCCCATGGCACCGCCATCATGCTGCGTGCCGAGCAGGAAGGCATCACCTCGGAGGCACTGATCGAGCGGGTGTCCCACGAGCACCAGCAGGATTTTGCCCGCTTCGGGGTGGCGTTCGACAACTATCACTCGACCCACTCCGACGAGAACCGCTACTTCAGCGAGCTGATCTACACCCGCCTGCGCGACAAGGGGCACATCGCCACCCGCGATATCGAGCAGATGTACGATCCGGTGAAGGGGCTGTTTCTGGCCGACCGCTTCATCAAGGGCACCTGCCCCAAGTGCGGCGCCGAGGATCAGTACGGCGACAACTGCGAGGTCTGCAGTGCCACCTACACCCCGGCAGACCTGATCGACCCGGTGTCGGCGATCTCCGGCGCCACTCCGGAGGTCCGCAGCTCCACTCACTTCTTCTTCAAGCTGCCGGACTTCGCCGACTTCCTCAAGCGCTGGACCCGTAGCGACCATGTCCAGACCCAGATCGGAAACAAGCTTCAGGAGTGGTTCGAGTCCGGCCTCAATGAGTGGGATATCTCCCGCGATGCGCCCTATTTCGGCTTCGAGATTCCCGATGCACCGGGCAAGTACTTCTATGTCTGGCTCGATGCTCCCATCGGCTATCTCGCCAGCTTCAAGAACCTGTGCGACCGCGAGGGCATCGACTTCGACGCCTATTGGGAGAAGGACAGCAAGGCAGAGGTCTATCACTTCATCGGCAAGGATATCGTCTATTTCCATGCGCTGTTCTGGCCGGCCATGCTCCACGGCGCCGACTTCCGCACGCCCACGGCAGTGAACTGCCACGGCTTCGTGACCGTCAACGGCGCCAAGATGTCGAAGTCGCGCGGCACCTTCATCAAGGCCGCCACCTACGCCGAACAGCTGAACCCCGAGTACCTGCGCTACTACTTTGCCGCCAAGCTGACCTCAGGGGTCGACGATCTCGATCTGAACCTCGAGGATTTCGCCGCCCGCGTCAATGCGGACCTGGTGGGCAAGGTAGTCAATATCGCCAGCCGCTGCGCCGGCTTCGTCAAGAAACTGGGAAATGGCACGCTGTCCGCTCACTGCGCGGAGCCTGAGCTGGTGGCACGCTTCATCGCTGCCGGCGACGCCATCGCCGACGACTTCGAGGCTCGCGAATTCGGCCGCGCGATCCGCAAGGTGATGGAGCTGGCCGACGAGGCCAATACCTACATTGCCGAAAAGGAACCCTGGGTACTGGCGAAGCAGGAGGGTCGCGACCAGGAGGTGCTGGATATCTGTTCGGTCGGCCTCAACCTGTTCCGTCAATTGATGGTCTACCTGGCGCCGGTGGTACCAGCCATGGCCGATCAGGCGCAGCAGTTCCTGCAACTCGACACGCTCGACTGGCACAGCCGCCACGAGGTGCTGCTTGGCCACGAGATCGCCAAGTTCAAGCCGTTGATGACCCGCGTGGAACGCGATCGTATCGATGCCATGATCGAGGCATCGAAGGAGGACCTGGTGGAAGAACAGAAGCTGAAGGATGCCCCCAAGGGGCCGCTGACCGACGATCCCATTGCCCCGGAGATAACCTTCGACGACTTCGCCAAGGTGGATCTCCGCATCGCCCGTATCGCCAAGGCCGACTACGTGGAGGGAGCGGACAAGCTGCTGCAGCTGACCCTGGACCTGGGTGGCGAAACCCGCACCGTCTTTGCCGGCATTCGTGCCGCCTACGCGCCGGAGGCCCTGGAGGGACGCTTGACGGTCATGGTCGCCAACCTGGCACCGCGCAAGATGCGTTTCGGCGTATCGGAAGGCATGGTCCTGGCAGCGGGCAGCGGCGACGGCATCTACCTGCTGTCGCCGGATTCGGGCGCAGAGCCCGGCCAACGCTTGAAGTAACGATCCTGTCAGATGCGCGGCCATGCCGCGCATCGAACGCCTGCCTCGCCTCATTCAAGTTCGAACGTCAGCAGCCGATATAACCGCTATCGTACGTCGAACGACTCTTTATGCCCGCGGGCGAGGCTCCATGACACCATCCTTCTCCTCACTCAGGCACCGCTTCTTCCTCGCGCTGGGCGGGGTACTCTGTCTTGCCCTGCTGGCGCTGGTGCTGGTGGCCCGCTACCAGATCATGCCGATCCTGCTGGAGGACGAAGAGCAGTACGCCAGCAGCGAACTCGATCGGGTCGAGCGGGCCATTGGCAGTGAATTGAACCATATGCGGCGCCTGGTGGAAGATTGGGCCTGGTGGGACGATACCTACGACTTCGTCCAGGGTAAGCGGCCGGAGTATGTCGACTCCAACCTCTATGAAAGTACCTTGGAGACCCTTGATCTCAAGATGATGATATTCCTCGATGCCCTCCACCAGCCCGCCTGGGTGGTGGGCTATGACGAGGATGGCGAATTCACGTCCTGCCCCGACGTGGCACCTCCCTGCGACTGGGCCACCACCTACATCGACTACCTGCCGACCAGGCTTGCAAGCGAAAGCGAAACGTCACAGACCTGGCTACTGGCCCAACCCGAGCTGGCCATGGCGGCCATGTCGGGCATCTACCAGAGTCGGGAAGAGTCTCCCTCAGCCGGCTGGATGCTGATGGTGCGTCCCCTCTCGACACCATGGCTCGAACAGCTGCGCGACACGACCGGCATCGATCTGAACCTGTCCAGCATCGCACAGGACGGCGGGGTGCCCCACGAAAGCCTGGAACGGGTTTCAGCGACTCACATGACGGCAAGTCGAGCGGCCCAGGCCATGCCCGACGAACGGCAGATTCGCATCGAGGCGACTCTGCCACGCCAGCGCTACCAGGCCAGCCTGGAGACCTTTCGCTTCGCGCTCTACTGGACCAGCGGGGTACTGGTCTGACCCTGCTGGTGGTGCTGTGGCTGCTCGAGAGCATCGTACTGGCACCCATCCGCCAGTTCTCTCGCTACACCCAGCGCCTGCACCTGGATACGACGCCTCCCCCCATGCCTGCGTCGTTGCTGAAGCGGCGCGACGAGATCGGCACCCTGGCCCAGGAGTTTCGCAATCTCCTGGACCACCAGCAGCGGCAGTCCGCCCTGCTGCTTGACCTGTCCCAGCATGACTCGCTGACCGGGCTTGCCAACCGCCGCCTTTTCGATCAGCGACTCGAACAGGCCATGTACAGGGCGAAGAATTCCGGCAAGGAGGTATCGGCATTGATGCTCGATATCGATCACTTCAAGCTCTACAACGATCACTACGGTCACCTCGCCGGCGATGACTGCCTGATTGCACTGGCCGAATGCATGCAGGGCCATCTGGCTCGCAGCTCTTCCTGGCGGCCCGCACCGGAGGGGAGGAGTTCAGCGTGCTGTTCCCGGATACCTCTCTCGATGCGGCCATCGAGCATGGGGAGTCGCTGCGCTCAGCCATTCAGGAGCGAGCCCTGCCCCATGCCACGTCACCGACCGCCAGCAGTGTGACGGTGAGCATCGGTGTCGCAAGCTGTCACCCCAGCGCGCTGGATGACCCCAAGGCGCTGATGCAGGCTGCCGACCAGGCGCTCTACCGGGCCAAGGAGAGCGGGCGAAATCGGGTCAAGGCCGGCACGGCCGGTCGACACGAGTCCACCATGACACCATTGGACTGACGCAACGCCCTGGCCGGCGAGCCGGTACATGTCCACCGGCAAAGCACGTACAATAATGGCCTGTCGACGAGCCCAACAAGGAGTCACTGTGACGGGCCTGCACGTTTTGATCGACACCATTGATGATGCCCTGCCGCAGACCCAGTGCGGCAAGTGTGGGCATCCTGGCTGTCGCCCCTACGCCGAGGCCATCGCTGCCGGCGAGGCGATCAACCGCTGCCCGCCGGGGGGCGATGCCACCGTCGCTCGCCTCGCCGAATTGACCGGACGCGAACCCACGCCGCTCGAAGAGCCCCCCCAGCCCCCTCTGGTGGCCTGGATTCGCGAGGCGGAGTGCATCGGCTGCACCAAGTGCATCCAGGCCTGCCCGGTGGATGCCATCCTCGGCGCAGCCAAGCGCATGCATACGGTCATCGCCACGGAGTGTACCGGCTGCGAACTGTGCGTCGCGCCATGTCCGGTAGACTGCATCGACCTGCTACCCCATCCCGACTGGCTTGCCGCCGATAGCGAGCCGGCCAGGCAAGACTACCTGGACTCCCGTGCCCGCAAGGGCCGCCAACGCTTCGCGGCACGCAACCGCCGTCTGGCGCGGCAGGCAGACGAAAAGCGACAGCAGCGCGCTCGGCGCCAGGCTAGCCTTCGCCCAACGCCAACACCGGAAGCGGCCACGGAAGTTGGCGCCAGCCCCATGTCGTCCAGCGCTCTCCGGGCCAGTCGAATCAGCCTGATGGCCGGCCTGAAGCGACTGGAGCGGAAGGAGCAACGCGACGACCTCACCGGCGAGGAGCGCGCCGAACTCGAGCGGCAACAGGCAGGGCTGCAAGCCAGGGTTACCGAACTCGACCGACAGCTTGCCTCGGCGGCGGCCGATTCCGCCGACTCGCCGGCAGGGGGAAATCAGCGGCGCATGGCGGTCAAGGCCGCCGAGCAGTCGCTGCGCAAGGCACGCCAGCAGCTCGCCCACGCCCAGCGCCAGGGTTCTTCCAATGGTATTGCCAGCGCCGAGCAACAGCTGCAGCGCGCCCAAGAGATGCTGGACGACGCCCGCACCAGCGACTGATCCATCCCCGAGCCGAGCCGAACATGAATGCCCAGAAACGCCATGAGATCTTTGCACGACTGCGAGAGCACAACCCCGAGCCCACCACCGAGCTGAACTGGTCGACCCCCTTCGAGCTGCTCACGGCGGTGCTGCTCTCCGCCCAGGCCACGGACGTCGGCGTGAACAAGGCCACCGCCAGGCTGTTCCCGGTGGCCAATACGCCGCAGGCCATACTCGACCTCGGCATTGACGGGCTCAAGGAGCACATCAGGACCATCGGCCTGTACAACACCAAAGCCGAGAACCTGATGAAGACCTGCCGCATGCTGGTCGAGCAGCATGGCGGCGACGTTCCTTGCACTCGCGCCGAGCTGGAAGCGCTCCCCGGCGTCGGCCGCAAGACCGCCAACGTGATCCTCAACACCGCCTTCGGGAAGCCCACCATTGCCGTGGACACGCACATCTTCAGGGTCTCGAACCGCACGGGCCTGGCCAAGGGAAAGGATGTGGTAGAGGTGGAAAACAAGCTGCTGCGCCATGTCCCCAGGGAGTTCCTGCAGGATGCTCACCACTGGCTGATCCTGCATGGACGCTACACCTGCGTGGCGCGCAAGCCGCGCTGCGGCAGCTGTGTCATCGAGGACCTTTGCGAATTCAAGGGTAAGGTCGACATCGGCTGAACCACGGCTGCGACCAAGGGCGGTTTTGCATATTCGCGCACGCTATTGGAGGATAGCGACTCTGGCAAGCCGACAATAACAACGACCGAGCCGCTCCATGCGCATCCACGACCGTCCCATTCAAGAACGAATCGAGGCACTGCTCGCCCTCTCCCGGGAGCACGCCGATGCCTACTGCAGCCCCTCCGCCTGGCTGGCTCGAGAGCGTTATCTTGCTGCTCACCCCACGCGAATCGTGGTGATGAAATGCATGGACGGACGTATTCATATTCCCCATGCCACCCGCACACCGCTGGGTATCATCACGCCTTTTCGCAACCTTGGCGGCATCTTCCATCTCGGCTGGCCCTACCTGGGCGAAATGCTCGCCGATACGGTGTACGAGGCAACTCGCGGCGGCCATGGCGTGCTGATGATCATCACCTATCATTTCTCACGGGGTGAGAAAAATCGCGGCTGTGCCGGCTTCGACTGTGACGCCGAGGCAGCCTTGGCCCATGCCCGTGCGATCCGTGCCCAGGCCGAGCAACTCTTCGGCCACGACCATCGCCATGTCTATCCCCTGGTCTGTGGGTTCGAAACCGACGGCGACGCCTTGATCGTGCATGGCGATGACGATACCCGTCTCGACATCGGCGAACTAAGCCTGGCCGATGCCGGCGACCTTGACCGCCGGGTCGCCGCCCTCTGCCCCGACATGCCAACCGATATCCGTCGCGACCTGCTGCCATTGCTGGAAGGCAACCTGCAGCATGTGGATTCGATGCGAGGCGTCTCCCGCAAGCTCGATATCGAGCACAGGGAGTGGGTTATCTGCGTGGGCCGCGGCTTCGACTTCCTGCACCTGCCCAATACCGCCTTGATCGTCGGACCCTATAGCCCTGATCTTTCGGAGCCCATCGGCACTGCTGCGGCCATCATCGAGGCCAACATGAAAGCGGGCCGCATTCCCGACGACGGCTTCCTTCTGTTGGCCTCGACCCCCTACCTGGAGGTCGGCGTGGACCGGGCCCGTGCTGAAATGAAGTCCCATTTCCTCACGGAATTCGCCACCCAGGTCATTCACCGCGAACACCCGCAGCTGGCCAAGCGCATGCTCCAGCGCACTGCCGTGGTTCATTGGCCTAGCCGCCGGCTGGAACTGCTCAGCGACGCCTGAATCGCCGGAGACCGACATGAGCGACCTGAAATTCCTGCTGCTGCCACCCTCCATCAATGTACTGCTGGTATTGCTCGGGCTGATGCTCGGCCTGCGGCGCCTGACCGGTGCCCTGCTGGTGCTGCTGGGCCTGGTCGGGCTGCTGGCGCTCTCTACCCCTACGGCCAGTCACGCCCTGCGCCAGGGACTGGAAACCTATTCCGTTCCGATCCCCAGTCAACTGAGGACCGCTCAGGCCATCGTGATCCTGGGCGGCGGTCGTGACTACGATGCGCCGGAGTTCGGCTGGGAGATGCTCCCGCCAACGCCACCTGGCGGCGCCTTGCCTACGGGGCGCACCTGCATCGCAGCGTCGGCCTGCCGATACTGGTCAGCGGCGGCCGGGTGCACGACGAGCATAGCGCCGAAGCCAGCCTGATGGCGGCAGCGCTGCGCGAGGTTTTCGACGTGCCGGTTCGCTGGCTGGAAGCGAAAGCCGAAACACCACCGAGAACGCCCGGTTCAGCGCCGACATGCTGCTTGCCGCGGATGTCAGCCATGTCGCGCTGGTTTCCCAGGCTTGGCATCTTCCCCGGGCCGTGGCCGAATTCGAGGCCGCCGGGCTGACGGTCGTCCCGGCACCGACGGAGTTCGCCAGCCCGCCGCCACAAGGGTGGCACGCCTGGATACCCCGGGCGTATCACCTCAACCAGAGCACTCGGGCGTTGAACGAATGGCTGGGACAGGCCGTGATCGCCCTGCGCGACAGGCTGCCAATCCAGGCTTCTAGTCCAAGGTCTTAATGGCCTACGCATGGTGGACACGTTACGCTGAGGCCCATGATCGATCAGCTCCCAGCTTAACGAGACTCCCATGCAAGAGATCCTGCTTCACCTCGCCATGGCCGCCGCCTTTGGTGCCTTCACCGGCTCGCTGTTCCGCCTTACCCGCCGGCCAGGTTATGAGCGCCCTTTCATGTTCCCGGTCGTGGGCCTGCTTGGCGGCATCACCGCCTACATGATCTTTTATGTCCTGGCGTCGACCACCGGCGCACCGACCTGGCTGCTGCCCATCCTCATCGTGCTTCAGGTGTGGCTGTGGCTCGGGCCATTGGGACCGAAGTTCCGCAAGGCGGGGAACGGCGATGAAAGTCGCTAGCCCAAACGTCAATTGATCTGAAATTCACCAACCCTGCTCTACCGCCTTGCGGTAGCCG
The DNA here is from genome assembly GCF_000568385.1 of Halomonas sp. BC04. NCBI lineage: Bacteria > Pseudomonadati > Pseudomonadota > Gammaproteobacteria > Oceanospirillales > Halomonadaceae > Halomonas > Halomonas sp. BC04. The sequence continues at coordinate 35 of NZ_AZQX01000270.1, read as the reverse complement.
TCCCGCGCGCGGCAGCGCTCGAGAAATGCCTGCAG
>NZ_AZQX01000269.1:0-5056 GCF_000568385.1 Halomonas sp. BC04 | reverse complement strand
CCAGCGTCTCGCGCACCTGGCGCATGGCATCCCGGCTGTTAACACCTGTAAATCGCATGACACTCATCGCTTATCGACCTCCCACCAGCGTCGTGACGCGCAGTGTCCTATCATCGGGAATCTCCGCCTGTGACATGACCACGAGATGACGCAGTCGACGGCGCAGGAAGCGGGACAGCAGCGGCCGCAGGCTGTGCTGAACCACCATGACGGGGGGCTCCCCGCTTGCTTCATGGCGGGTCAATGCCAGCTCCGCCTGGCTCATCAACGTCTCCGCCAGCCCCGGCTCCAGGGCACCGTTTCCGTTCATTGCCTGCATCAGCACCTGCTCGAGCTGTGCCTCCAGGCCAATGACATTGAGTGTGTCCTGACCCGGGAACCACTGCTGGGTGATCGACCGGCCCAGGGCGATTCGCACCAGGGCGGTCAGCTCATTGGCATCCTGCTGCTGGGGTGCATACTCTGCCAAGGTGTCGAGGATAGTCCGCATGTCGCGAATCGAAACGCCCTCTTCCAGCAGATTCTGCAGGATGCGCTGCAAGGTCGTCAGGTTGATCGCCTTGGGCACCACGTCCTCGACCAGGGACTTCTGCTCTTCGCCCAGCTTGTCGAGGAGCTTCTGGACCTCCTGACGTCCCAGCATCTCGGCAGCGTGACGATGCAACAGGTGGTTGAGGTGCGTCGCCACCACGGTGCCCGCGTCCACTACCGTATACCCGTAGACCTGCGCATGCTCGCGCTGGCCGGAATCGATCCAGACCGCCGGCAAGCCGAAGGCCGGATCTTCAGTGGGAGTGCCTTGTAGCTGCCCCGTCACCTGGCCTGGGTCGATGGCCAGCCACTGCCCCGGGAACGCCTCTGCTCGGCCAATTTCGGCACCCTTGAGGGTGATCACGTAGGTATTGGCACCCAGCTCCAGGTTGTCGCGGATATGAACGACCGACGGGAGGAAACCCACCTCCTGCGCAAACTTCTTGCGCACACTCTTGATGCGCCCTAATAGTTCGCCCGCCTGGCGCTGATCGACCAGCGGGATCAGTCGGTGCCCCACTTCGAGACCCAGCGTATCGACCAGCTGTACGTCGTCCCAACTCGCCTCGGGGGCCTCGGGGGCTGGTGGCGGTTCGGCGCTGATCTCCTGCTCGACCAGGCGCTGCTCCGCTGGCGGGTCAGCATCCAGGCCAGTCCCGCCAGCAGGCCGGTGAAGAGCAGGAAGACCATGTTGGGCATCCCCGGGACCATCCCGAGCAGGCCCATGACCACCGCCGCAGGATCAGCACCTGGGGATTGACGAACAGCTGGCTGATCATCTGCTGGCCCACGTCCTCCTCGGTATTGACCCGAGACACGGTCACGCCTGCAGCCGTCGAGATCACCAGCGCCGGAATCTGTGCCACGAGACCATCGCCGATGGTCATCAGCGTGTAGGTCCTGGCCGCATCGCCGAAGTCCATGCCGTGCTGGAGCATGCCGATCAGCAGCCCGCCGATGATATTGACCACCATGATCACCAGGCCGGCCATGGCGTCGCCACGCACGAATTTGCTGGCACCATCCATGGAACCGTAGAAATCGGCCTCCTGGGCCACCTCGCCACGCCGCTTCCGGGCGTCCTCCTCGCCGATCAGCCCCGCATTGAGGTCGGCGTCGATGGCCATCTGCTTCCCCGGCATCGCGTCCAGCATGAAGCGGGCGCCCACCTCGGCAATACGACCGGCGCCCTTGGTGATGACCATGAAGTTGATGATGACGAGGATCAGGAAGACCACCAGGCCGACGGCGAAATTACCCCCCACCAGGAAGGAACCGAAGGCCTCGATCACCTTGCCGGCGGAATCGCCGCCCTGGTGCCCCTCCATCAGGATGACACGGGTGGAGGCCACGTTGAGCGACAGCCGCAGCAGGGTGGTAAACAGCAGCACCGCGGGAAAGGCGGCGAAGTCCAGCGGTTTCTGGGTGAACATGCTGACCAGCAACACCATGATGGCCAGCGCAATGTTGAAGGTGAACAGCATGTCCAGCGCAAAGGGCGGCAGCGGCAGGATCATCATGGCCAGGATCATGAGGATCAGGATCGGCCCTGCCAGCAACTTCATGCGTACGTCGCCCATCCATTCGTGGCGACCGATAAAATGACTAAGGGATTTCATTCGCGCCCCCCGGTCGGCTCATTGCGCTGTGATGCATGTCGATCAGCCTCGTCGTTGTCACCGGGCACGGCCAGCTCGGGCGGTATGGGTAGATCCTCGGGCGTAGGTGGCACATCTCCCCCCTCAAGTGACACATGCTTGAGACGAAAGGCCCAGGCCAGTACCTCCGCCACGGCGGTATACAGATCCAGCGGGATTTCCCTGTCGAGATCCACGTGATGATACAAGGCCCGGGCCAGCGGCGGAGCCGCGAGCAGCGGCACACCGGCCTCCTGTCCCACCTCCCGGATACGCGCCGCCACCATGTCGGCCCCCTTGGCCACGACCCGGGGTGCGCCCATCTGCTTCTCGTCGTACTGCAACGCCACCGCATAGTGCGTGGGATTGGTGATAATGACATCCGCCTCGGGCACCTTGCTCATCATCCGACCGCGTGCCATCGCCTGCTGCTGGGAGCGGATGCGCGCCTTGACGTGCGGGTCACCCTCGGACTCCTTGTGTTCCCGCTTGACCTCCTCCTTGGACATGCGCAACTTCTTGGCATGGCTCCAGAGTTGGTAGGGCACGTCGATCAGGATGACCACCAGCAGCGTCAGCACCATCAGTCCACAGGCCTCGGCGGCCATCATCAGGGCGCGGGCCAGAGCCTGGGTGGTGGGCTGATCGAGCAGCGAGAGATACTCCCCACGATTGAAGTAAAGGTATGCCATCCCGACACCACCGATCAGCGTTGACTTGGCAATCGCCTTGAACAGCTCGACCAGCGCCTGCACGCCGAACATCCGCTTCAAGCCCTTGAACAGGTTCAGCTTCGACAGCTGCGGCTTGAGCGACTTGGCGGATATCAGCCAGCCGCCCAGCAGTGCCGGCGCCACCAGGGCAATCAAGCACAACAGCAGGAACAGCGGCAGCATCGTCCATAGCGTGCGCTGCCCCAGGTTCAGCACGTTGACCAGCATGGGGCCGGTTTCGAAGGCCTGCTTACGCTCGAAGAGGAAGGCCTGCTCCATCACCAGACCCAACTGGTCATAGAGCATGGCGCCCATGGACCACATGCCCACCACGCCGCCCAGCAACAGCATGAACGTGGTCAATTCGCGGGATCGGGCAACCTGCCCCTCCTCGCGCGACTTCTCGAGTCGGCGAGGCGTGGCCTCTTCGGTCTTTTCCTGATCACTGCTCTGCTCAGCCATGGCGTCCGGACATTCGTGTGCACGCTGGCTATTGTGGGGGCTTCAGGGGATGGGTAATACGCCAAAAAGCGCCGATGATCGTGGTCTTATCGACCATGACCCTCGGCGCAGAAGCGCTATCGGAAGAAATACAAGCGGGTGGAGGCTGCTAAAACCCCAACTGATCGAGCAGGTCGTCGACCTGGTCCTGGTCGGTGACGATATCGGCACTCGGTTTTATCTGGGGACCATTGAGCAGGCTCTCTTCACGCTTGCGATCGTTCTCCCACTGATCGTTGGCCTTCTGCTGCATGGTCTCCCGTGCCATGTTCTCGGGAACGGCGTCGATGAGCACCTGCACCAGCTGGTGCTCGATCTCGCGAATCACGTCCATCATCTTCTTGATGACCTGGCCCGTCAGATCCTGGAAGTCCTGGGCCATCATGATCTCGAGAAGCTCCTTCTGGGTTGCCTGGGTCTTGTCAGGCACGCCGGACAGGTAGGAGCGCGTCTCGTTGACCAGTTCGCGCGCCTCATCGAGCTCCATGGGTTCGGCAAACCACTCTGCCCAGCGCTTGTCCAGCGCCTCGGCTTCATCGCTGAGCGAATCCTGGATTGGCTGCGCCCTGTCGATGGCATTCAGCGCCCGCTCGGCGGCCTGCTCGGTCATGGTCGCCACATAGCTGAGTCGATCACGGGCGTCGGGTATGGCTTCCGCAGCCTTCTCGATCTCCTTGTCCAGACCCAGCTCGCGCATGCTCTCTCTTAGCATGCGCGTCAGCTGACCAATACGCTGCACCAGGTCTTCACCGGGGGCGCTGGACGGCTGCGCCTCGCCGGGCTGCTCGTTTGCGCTCATCTTGTCATCTCCTTCGCCAGGTCACTGCCCCCGGCAATCACTTGCCCATTTTCTCGAATATCTTGTTGAGTTTTTCTTCCAGTGTTGCGGCCGTGAAGGGCTTGACCACATAGCCACTGGCACCTGCCTGGGCAGCGGCGATGATATTCTCCTTCTTGGCTTCGGCAGTAACCATCAGCACCGGCAGCTCCTTGAGCCCGTCGTCGGCACGAATCTGCTTGAGCATCTCCAGGCCGTCGAGATTGGGCATGTTCCAGTCGGACACCACGAACTCAAAGCCACCCGAACGGAGTTTGCTCAATGCCTCCTGGCCATCCTCGGCCTCCTCGACATTGGTGTAGCCCAGCTCCTTGAGCAGGCTCCGAACGATCCGGCGCATGGTCGGGAAGTCATCGACCACCAGAAAGCTCATGTTCTTGTCAGCCATCAGGATTCCTCATTCATGTCATGCAGTAGTTGACGCTCGGCGGGCCTCTCCGCCGTCGTAGTACAAAATTGTTCAGAACTCTTCCCACTCGCCCTCGGCCACAGGCTCGTTACGCGTCTTGCGCTTTGGCTTGGGATCCACCTCGGCGACCCGACGTTGCGCAGGCTGCGTCAGTGCCGGCACTCGGGGACGGGACGCCATGTCGCCATGACTCTGTTCCGTACCGCCCGTGCCATTCGCGGCAGTCTGACGCTGCTGTGTGGTGTTCAATGGGTCTCCGGCCAGGCGGAATACCGCCACGGCCTGCTCCAGTCGGCTGGCCTGCTCTTCCAGCGAGGAAGCGGCCACGGTGGCCTGCTGGACCAGCGAGGCATTCTGCTGGGTCACCTGATCCATCTGCCCACCGCCTGACTGACCTGCTCGATGCCGTCACTCTGTTCCTGTGACG
>NZ_AZQX01000268.1:0-11533 GCF_000568385.1 Halomonas sp. BC04 | reverse complement strand
CGCTGTTGTCGAGGGCTTCACGCAGCAGCAGAGCGCCGCTGTCGCTGGTGGTGCGCTGGCCATCAAGCTCAACGCGGATGGACCCGTTGCAGGACGGGATCCAGGGAGATAGGCTTTCACCCATGGCGGATGGTCCTCTGGAATCAGGTTCTTGCCGGAACGTTCTGATTTCTCAAGAGAATACCATCCGTCATCTTTGTTTTCAGGCCGGTCTCATGAATAAGCCAGGTTTACGCAATGGGTTGCCTTTAACTATTCCATAAGCTTTGGACTCAAGCGTGAGCCTCCATGCATAGCATTTTTATATCAGCAGATTCGCATACCGTATATTGGTTCCGACAAAACGTGCATGCACGCGAATTCTGCATAGGCAGCCGAGCTATGCTTAGGTGAAAGTAAAACCAATGCGTTGGAAGAAATGAAGCCCGTCAGATAATATTGTTGAACGCGCAGGGGTGTTCATCCAATATCAGGACGTGCAGTCCAATCACTGTTATGAATGCTCAACGAGGTACCTGCTTTGATTCATGATTGCCCTTCCTGTTCACTCGCAGAGGTATGGTTTGAAGAAGACAGTTCTGATGTCTATTTGAACCTGAACAGAGTGGCAACAGAGGAAGAACTTGAAAATGATCATTATCTTGAGTATGAGGGGCAGACAATCGAAACCGTTGCTATTAAGGTAGCATTCTGTCCATACTGTGGTGAAAAGCTAACCAGCAATAAGGAATTGGTTGTTCCGCAATTTCAACACCATAATTTCGGCAGCAGGAAATGAGCAGTCATAACCAGGCAATTATGTTCGCACCCTACGGGTGCCGGACGCTCATTCTTCGCGCCGCATATTGCTGGCGTTAGCGTTTTAAGAGGATAAGCAATGAGTTTGGAAGATAAGCTGTCTGGATGGACAGGCCCTTCTAGTACCACGGAAAAGGACAAGCAGGATAGAACGGAGCGCATGATTCGCCAAGCGATAGATTCACATGAGCCATTCAATAATTTTTCATTAAAAGTTTTTGCGAAGGGGTCTTATGCTAATAATACTAATGTGCGGTCAGATAGTGATGTAGATATAGCGGTGGAGTGCACAGAATGTCAATACTGGGAGGAATCTGAAAAAGGAAATCACCCGCCCAGTAGCCCATATGGGGGAATCTGGACCCCTGCAAAGTTAAGGGCTGAGCTTGTTTCCGCTATGAATGCAAAATTTCCGGGTCAGGTAGATTCTTCAGGATCTACCGCAATACAAATAAATTCTAACTCTGCACGCGTAGATGCTGATGTAGTTCCATGTTTTAGCTATCGCTACTACATGAGTAATGGGTCGAGAGACGGAACAAAGATATTCAAAACCGATGGCAGCAGCATCGTTAACTACCCTATGCAGCAAAAGGTGAATGGAACAGCAAAGAATAATCGAACCGGCTATGCCTACAAGAAAGGGGCGCGCCTCCTAAAGCGTATTGAAAATGCGATGGCACAAGATGGTGCATTTCGTGAGTTGCCTTCATTTTTCATGGAGTGTTTGGCCTATAACTGCCCAGACGATGCCTTTTCTCACCCAACATGGACAGAACGCCTTCGAGCTATGCTTGTTCATATTTGGAGCAACCTTCAAGGTGATGAAGAGCCGGCCTCTGGCCGCTGGATGGAGGTGAATGGATGCTTCTTCCTGTTTCATAAAAACCAAAAATGGACCCGCGAGGATGGACGCGATTTTGCCCAAGCGGCCTGGAACTATTTTGGATTTAAGTAATGCGTAATATCACACTTAAGAGCTCGCTTTATATTCTGGTCGGAATTTCAGCTGTTGCTTGGTTTTCGCTAGCCTATTTTGGCGGGTTAGATTTGTCAAAAGTAAAAGATTTTTTTGGGCTCGTACCAAAGGTTGTAACTATCGACCTTCTAGTAGTTGCAGTGTTTGTTAAATGGGGATGGAAGCTTAAAATATTTAGAGGCTGGCTAGTTTCTTTTCCTAATTTAAATGGAAGTTGGGTGGGTTTTATATACTCCGACTGGAAGAATCCCAAAACAGGAGAAAAGCCGCCTCCCATACCCGTAATGCTCACAGTAAACCAGTCTTTCTTTCACATTCATTGCATGATGCGCACGAGTGAAATGGAAAGCTCTTCATATTCTGAGGGCTTTCTTATAGAACCGGATCGACAGATTAAAAACATAGCATACTCCTATACTAGCAAGCCTAGATTAAGTTTGAATGAACGTAGTATTCCGCATGATGGAACAGCAGTTTTCAAGATCATTGAAAAGCCGAAGCAAAAGCTAGTGGGCAGGTATTGGACGGAGAGATTAACAAAGGGTGAAATCATTCTTCAGTATCACTCTAAAGAAATACTTGAGGAACTTCCTGAAGAGTTGGGAGATCATCCCGTAACGGAAGATGAAAATCGACGCTAACAATCGGCTGCACGACGACCGATTTTACGCTGCTTCGCAGCTCCAAACCGTCACATCACAAGCCGGGCGTTAGAACGCTAGCAAGCTGCCAACCATGTTAAATGAAGCTAATTTATGAAAAATTCGTGTTCACACTGTACTTTCCTCATTGATGTATCAGGCCTTATAGCGGAGTCTGATTTGCCTGATGGTATTTCATTGAGATGTGGGAAAGAGGAGAGATTCGTCGGTGGCTGGCCTCCTCCGGTGAGAAAACCTGAAGTCGAAAATTGTGATAAGTTTATCGCATTTGATGCGCAACGCTCCCGCTGGGAATGGGACGATACGAAAAGCCATCGAAACGTCGACAAGCATGGCATTTCATTTCAAGATGCGGTGTCGGCTTTAGAGGCTGACAACAAGTCTATCCGTTTGGTTTCCAAAAGCTGGGAGTCGCTAGATTCTCTTGACTATGAAGAACTAGGAATCCAGCGAACCCAGGCAAATGCTGATCCAGTGCGAGATACATATCTTTTTAAAAGAGATGAGAATGTATGGGTGCTTGTTTCTACTCTGAGAGGAGAGTTTGGACTAATAACCCAAAGGGTAATATCCGTGCGAAGAGCAAGAGATAATGAGCGGAGTATTTACGAACAGGGTTTGGGTCAGTGATGTCGCGTTCTAACAAGCACATGTTGTCGCCCTTCGGGCTGGGACGGCTTACGCTGCGCTTCAGCCGCCCAAAATGCGGGCGTTAAGCCTCAGGGAGAGAGTTTGTGCATTACGCGAAATCTAAGCGAGAGAAAAAATCTATATGTAATCTCTGTCGAGAGGAAAAGGCGCTCTCTTGGGATCATGTTCCACCTAAAGGCGGAATTGACCTTGGTCCTGTCGAGATGGAAACGGTCTTCGAGATTATGGCCGGAGACCGCGAAAAACCGAAATTGAGGGAGTCACAAAATGGGGTTAAGTACAGGACTATTTGCAGTGACTGCAACTCACTTTTAGGCCGTGAGTATGATCCCACCATTAACGATTTTGCCAGGTCAGTAGGGCGTTACCTAAAGTCAGGCATCGCACTTCCTGAAGAGGTTTCCCATAAGGTTAAGCCGCAAAGGTTAATGAAAGCTCTACTCGGGCATATAGTGGCTGCGAAGGTCGAGATAGAAGATACCGCCTTTGATCGGGCGGCAAGAGCCTATGTGCTCGATTCTAATATGCCATTGCCGGAAGACATCCATATTTTCTACTGGGTTTATCCTTACGCTACATCGCTAGCGATCAGAGATTTCGGCATGTTTGTCCCCAGAGGAACGTTCAATGAACCCGCTGTGTTTCAACTGCTCAAATACTATCCCATAGCGTATCTATGTAGCACCAAACCCAAATACGCCGGACTTCCAGCTCTATCCTGGTATCGAGATGCTGAGTTAGATTTTGAAATTGAGATCCCAGTAAATCTGAGGCGGGTAGAGGATCCTTACTGGCCTGAAGCACCAAATGACGAAGACAACAATGTATTCTTTGGTGGACAAAGTGCTGCAGCAGCGGTGCATGCGCGACCCAGAGAGAACAATGCTTAACAAGTGCAGGCACTGGGACAAAATTTCCGCTGCGCTCCAAATTGGCGGCTTATTCAAGGCGTTATATTTCTCCAAATAGTAGAGAGTTGAACATTGAGTAAATCAGTTTTCGTTAGCCACGCGGTCAAAGATTCAAAAATTGCTGAACAAATAGTTGAGCTACTTGAAGGTGGTATAGGTGTACCAGAGAGTGAAATATTTTGCTCATCACTAGAAGGGTATGGAATACCGACTGGAGAGAATTTTGTTACTTATATCAAGGGACAAATACAAGAGCCTAAAGTCGTTATCCTACTTTTAACACCATCTTATTTCGCAAGCAATTTTTGCCTTAGCGAGCTAGGTGCTTCGTGGGCTATGTCCCACGACGTGTTTCCTATTCTGGTTCCCCCACTGAGCTATGATGATGTAAAAGACGTTCTTTTGGGAACTCAGGTGGCAAAGATTGACAATGATATTAAATACAATGAGTTACGCGATTGCTTAATTGAAAAAGTAAGCTGCGCAAGTAAGTCCAGCACAAAGTGGGATACAAAAAGAAAGGCCTTCCTTAAGTCCGTAAATTCGCTATTGAAAACTATCAGCTTGCCCGAGACTGTATCAAGTGAAGAGCTTATACAGCTGAGACAAGAGTTAGATGAGTGTAAGGAAGAATTGCTCAATTATGAAGAAGAGTCCCAGTCCCTGAGAGAGTACATCAAGGAACTAGAGAAGCTAAAAGACACTGAGTCTGTTAATAAAGCAAAGAAAAAATCAGGGCTTCATTCTACCGCTGAAGAATTCGAGGAATTAGTGGATGAAGTAGCATCGTTTTCAAGTAGACTTGGCTCTGAAGTGTTTAAATTTGTTTTATGTGAACACTATGGGAAACCTTATAAAGTTAACCATTTTGAACATGGTGATGAGTTTTCTTCTGCGGCGAGGTACAACTATATTGACATAGAAGATGGCGAGTCAGTCAATTGGAACAATAAGGAAATGAAAAAGCTCGATAAACTATTAAATAAGGTTGGATCGATGCTAGAGGATAGTGAACATACAGAAGAGCTTTTTGAATACCATGAGGATCGCTACGATAGAGAGCCTGAGGTAGACAACCAGGCTTTTTGGGAGTTGCATTACAAAATCTAACAATCGGCTGCACAGCGACCGATTTTCCGCCGCTCCGCGGCTCCAAATCGGCGCGTGAGCCGGGCGTTGAGGCTGTAGCAAAACCCCGGCCACGCCCGGTAGGATGGGGAAAAATGCAATGGAGAGTCGTCAGCATGCCCAGGTTCAAGCCCTATGACTATGATCAGCACTCTTTGGTTGCCATCAACTACCTGGAGCAGCTGCAGCCAGGCACGTTTGAGCATGCAGTACACTACCTGATTGAGCACAAGCTGGACCTATCGGTGTTCTACCCCAGGTACCGCAACGACGACACCGGTCGTTGTGCCTACGATCCGGCGATCCTGCTCAAGATCATCCTGTTCGCCTACTCCAAGGGCATCACCTCCAGCCGCGAAATACAGTGGTGTTGCGAGACCAACATCCTGTTCAAGGCGCTATCCTGCGATACGGTACCCCACTTCACCACGCTCGCCCGATTCGTCAGCGGTCACGCCGATGAGATCGAAGCCCTGTTCGAGCAGGTCCTGTTGGTGTGTCACGAGCAGGGCTTGCTGGGCAACGAACTTTTTGCCATCGACGGCTGCAAGATGTCGTCCAATGCGGCCAAGGAGTGGTCTGGCACCTTCAAGGAACTCGGTGAAAAGCGTGACAAGCTGCGCCGCCTAATTCGCCACCATCTGGACGAGCACTTTCAGCGTGACAAGGCAGAGACCGAGGCAGAACTGGATCGGGATATCCGCCATGCCAAGATGATCCTTTCCCTCGACAGAGCCATGACCAAGGTGGACGACTTCTTGAACACGCAGCGTCCCCGACAGGGGCAGGGCAAGCGCAGCAAGGAGGTGAAGAGCAATCTCACCGATAACGAGAGTGCCAAGATGATGACCGGGAAAGGCACGATCCAGGGCTATAACGGGGTAGCAGCAGTCGATAAGAAACACCAGATCATCATCGATGCCCAAGCCTTTGGCGAAGGCCAGGAGCACCATACGCTCAAGCCGGTACTGGTCAGCATCGAGCAGCGTTACCGACGACTGGGCATCAGTTCGGATATCTATCAGGACGGCACCGTGGTGACGGCCGATACTGGCTTCGCCAACGAAGCCAACATGCGCTACCTGCACGAACGGCAGATCAATGGCTACATTCCCGACAACCAATTCCGTAGCCGCGACCCAAAATTCAGCGCCCAGAAAGGCAAATACGGGAAACGCCATCAGGGCAGCCAGCCTTCCAGTCGGAAGTCGATCATTCCGGCCAGTGAATTCCAGTTCGATCCGATCCACCTGACCTGCCGGTGCCCGGCAGGGCATCAGATCAGTTATCGGGGCACCCGAGAGGACAATCGTGGCACGCTCCGGGCCTACTTTGAGGGCAGGCTGCTGCAGTGTCGGCATTGCACGAAGAAACACCAATGCATGCACAACCCCAGCGCGGCAGACCATCGTCATGGTGCCGGCCGGCAGGTCTGTTTCGCCTTGGCACAGCAGCGAGCGCCGAGCTACACCGACTGGATGAAGCAGCGTGTCGATAGCGAACAGGGCAAGGCGATTTACAGTCACCGCATGTCGGTGGTGGAACCGGTGTTCGGCAACATTGGCACCAACAAGGGCCTGAGCCGTTTTAGCCTGAGAGGCCGAAAAAAGGTCCAGGGGCAATGGCAGCTATACTGCCTGATACACAACATCGAGAAGATCGCCAATTATGGTCGATTAGGCAAGTGATAGAGGGGCTAGAAGGCCTGAAAGTGGCTGCTAAATACCGGTGATGAGCGCTTTGATATCGCCAAAGAGCCAAAATGGCCAGTTAGGCTCCGTGGCCAAGATAATCGTCCGTTGGGTGGTCGGTACAAGAATTCAGAAAACAGGCGGTGGGAAGGGCTCAGAATCGGATTTTTCTACAGCCTCGTTAGGGCCAATTGTAGAGGGTTGCGGCCGAGATGCCTTCCTGCTCGCCAGTTCCGGGATGGTCAGGCTCATGGGTGGTGCCATCTTCTGAAGGATGGCTTCCTTACGCTCCGGGGAGTAACGCACGTTGATCACCTCTGAAGCTGTTTAGGTGACAACTACGTTGACGGATAGGGTGGGTTACCGGATACGCTCTTTGCGGTACAGGTGCTCAGTCAGCGCGAACTGATTGGAATGGGCCGCGTTGCCGGCGATGGTGGGACGTTCTTCCAGGTGGTTGACATTGCCGTTGCGCCTCAGCATCAGGGTCGTGGTCTTGGCAAGATCATCATGAACGAGATATGTCGGTACATCGACCACGAGGTGCCGAAGACGGGCTAAGTCAGTCTGCTTGCAGACGGTAAAGCTAATCAGCTATACCAACATTTCGGCTTTAGATTCACCGATCAGGGCAGTGTCGGAATGTACTTTAACAATGCTCCAAGCGCCTAAGCAATGGCGATCTGAGGTGTTATGGCTCTGACACAGATGCAGATCATCCAATCGTTGGGTGAGGCGATGGCATGGTTTGAGCGCGAGCTCAACTGGGGTGTGCCAGCTACCGAGCTTCGCCATCTCTGTGGGCGGATTGGGGAACTATACGCAGCGCTGATCACCAATGGGCAGATGGCTACCGAGGTCAATCAGCAGGGTTATGACGTAGTCAGCGGTGAGGGTGAGCGAATCTCTGTCAAAACCACGGCTACAATGGGGCCGGCTGGCCACGTCACGTTCAACGCTAACTCCCTTGAATACGTCGATAGGGTGATAATCCTTAGAATAAATACCGATGAGATGCAAATTGAAACGCTGTTGAATGCGCCTGCCCCGGAGGTTTTGAAGTACATGTCAGCAGCGCGTGGAGGTAAGCTGCGTGTGCCGCTAGGGCGCCTTTCCCAGAAGGATCGTCCACGAAATGAGCTCAAGGTTCTACGTGAGGTTGAGCTCGAGGGATACACGGTGAGGGAGTTGGAGAACGGCAGTATCGAGGTAGAACGGGGAGGTGTGCTTCAGGTTCCGGCGAAACCAGAGCTTCGGGATCTGGCCAGGAAGCTGAACCTCAGCCTGCTGAACAGCAATGGGAATCCGTTTAACACACGCCAGCTCGGTACTTTGATCATCAAGAGTTTGAGTGAGCAGTAAGGGCTTTCTCTAACGCCCAAAGCTGCTGGATCAACTGGGTTGGTCATCCTTCATCCATGGCGAGTGGTCCTCATGAATTCTGAGAGCCACTCGCCATTTTCGTTTCAGGCTTGGTCGCGGCGATGCTGGCAGCGTCCGCCGGCCCAGGTTTCCAGCACGCTGCGGTCGTCGCCCAGCATCATCAGCGCGAAGAGCCGCTCGCCGAGGGTGCGGCAGCGGGCGTGGCGCCTGGCCTGCAGCGGTGTGGCTTCGGGGTCGAGCACCACGAAGTCGGCTTCCATTCCGGGGGCCAGGCGACCGATCTCACTATCCAACGACAGCGCCCGCGCATTCCCCAGTGTCAGCCCGTACAGCCCTTGCCAGGCAGTGAGTGGCTGGCCACGCAACTGCCCGACCTGATAGGCGGCCTTGAGGGTGGCCAGTCCTGAAAGGTCGGTGCCGCCGCCGACGTCGCTGGCATAGGTCACGTTGAGCCCGACGTCCCGCGCCGCCTGGCGGTCGAACAGGCCGCTGCCCAGGAACAGATTGGAGCTGGGGCAGAAGGCCAGGTTGGCGCCGCGCTCGGCCAGCCGCTGGCGCATGCCTGGTCGAGGTGAATGCCATGGGCGAAGGTGCTGCGCGGGCCCACCAGGCCGGACTGCTCGTATACCTCGAGGTAGTCGCGGCTCTCCGGGAACAGCTCGGCGACCCAGTCCAGCTCGCCGGTGTTCTCGGAAAGGTGGGTCTGCAGCCACAGGCTGGGGTCGTTGCGCATCATTCCGCCGGTGGCGTCCAGCTGCTCCCGGGTAGAGGTGGGGGCGAAGCGCGGCGTCAGGCTGTAGCCGAGCCGGCGTGTCCCGTGCCAGTCGCTGATCAGCCTTTCGGCGTCGCGAACGCCGCCCGGGACGTCGTCGCAGAGTGCCTCGGGGGCGTGGCGATTCATGTGTACCTTGCCGGCCAGCATGCGCAGGTCGCGCTTGCTGCTGGCGGTGAAGAAGGCATCCACCGAGTCGGGGTGGCTCGAGCAGAACACCTGGGCGGTGGTGGTGCCGACCCGCAGCATCTCGTCGAGAAAGGCATTGGAGAGCGCCAGGGCATGATCGTACTGGGCGAAGCGACACTCCTCGGGGAAGGTGTAGTCGTTGAGCCAGTCGAGCAGCTGGCGCCCGTAGGAGGCCATGATCTCGAGCTGGACGTAATGCACGTGGCTGTCGATGAAGCCGGGCATCAGCAGCTTGCCGCGATGGTCTACCGTCTCGATGCCCTCGGGCAGCCGTGGCGCCAGCGTCACGTAGTCGTCGATGGCTTTGATGCGGCCGTTCTCTAGCCACAGGGCGCCATCTTCGAAGTGACGCACGCTACCTTCGGCGGGTTTGTCGCCTTCGCCGGGGTCGGCATCGAAGCTCAGCAGTTCGGCGCGAATTACGCGCGAGTCGGTCATGGTCATGGTCTCGGGCTCATCTCGATCTATGGAATAGCACCGGGGCTGTACCGGCGACAGGCCTGCGAGGAGGCGCTGTGAACCCTTCCCTGGGCGCTACTTTTGCCTTCCCTGGCAAAAGACCTCCTCTTCGGCCTGCCCCCGGCGCCCCTCAAGGCTGTTGTCGGAGCTGATAAGGTGACCTGCCCCCGGCGCTCCTCAAGCGAGTGCGATTGGGCTCGCTTATGGTGACGGTTCGCTAAACAGGGTCCGCAGTTGCGCCGGATCGAGGCCGCGCTGGTCGGCACGTTCGGCGCTTCCCACCAGCGGCAGCAGCTCGGCCATGGCGGCGATTGCAATGGCATAGGGTGTCTTGTCGCCGCCAGTGCCACCCGAGGCGACGCCGATGGGGCAGCGCACCCCGTCCAGCGCCGCTTCGTCGTGGCCGGCATCGGTGAGCCGTGAGCGGAAGCTGGCCCACTTGCTCTTCGAGCCGATCAGGCCGATGGAGGCCATGTCGCCACGACGCAGCAGGCCATCCACGAGTTCGCGGTCCTCGGCGTGGTCGTGGGTCAGCACCAGCGCATGGCTGTCCGCCGGCAGCTTGGCCACGGCGTCATAAGGGGCCTGAACCTGGTGACAGCTCAGCCGTGGCTGCCCTCCGGCCCATTCGGGAAATACGCCGTCGCGGCTGTCGTGCCACAGCACGCGCCAGGGTAGCGGGGCGGCCAGGCGGACCAGTTCCGTGCCCACGTGGCCGGCRCCGAAGATGGCCAGCCGTCGCGGCGCTGCCGGGGAAGACCTCCAGCAGTACGTTGACGAAGCCGCCGCAGCACTGGCCGCTGCGCCCGCCCAGGGCGAAGGCCTCGAGGCTCATCCCGCTCTCGCCGCGCGTCAGCTTTTCACGTGCCGCGTCGATCACCTGGAACTCGAAGGTGCCGCCGCCCAGGGTGTCGTAAACGGCATCTTCGGTGATCACCATGCGCGCGCCGGGCTCCCGGGGGGTCGAGCCGGCGCTGGTCACCACGGTGGCCAGCGCATGGGGCAGCCCGTCCCGCTGCAGTCGATGCAGGGCCTCATGCCAGCTTTCGGGACGCCGGGCGGTCATCACTCGGCACCCTTTTCCAGCGGCCAGGGGTTGTACTTGGCGCGCAGGGTCTCGGCGGCCATGAGCACCCGCTCCGGCGTGGCCGGGGTATCCAGGCGTGGTGCCTCGGCGTAGTCGGCCAGGCTGGCCAGGGCGTCACGCAGGGCCGACCACACCGCCATGCCGAGCATGAAGGGGGGCTCGCCCACGGCCTTGGAGCGATAGATGCTGGCCATGGAGTTGGGGTGTCCCTCCAGCAGTTTGACGTTGAACACCGGCGGCAGGTCGCCGTAGGTAGGGATCTTGTAGGTGGCGGGGCCGTCGGAGATCAGCCGGCCGGTATCGTTCCACTTCAGCTCCTCGCTGGTCAGCCAGCCCACTGCCCTGGATGAAGCCGCCCTCCACCTGGCCGAGGTCGATGGCCGGATTGAGCGAGTCGCCCACGTCATGAAGGATATCGACCCGGTCCACCTGGTACTCGCCGGTGAGGGTATCGACACTGACTTCCGCCACGGCGGCGCCGAAGGCGTAGTAGTAGAAGGGGCGGCCCTGGCCCACGTTGCGGTCGTAGTGGATCAGCGGCGTGGCGTAGAAGCCTTCTCGGAGAGCGAGATGCGGTTGAGGTAGGCCGCCTGCACCAGCTCGCCCCAGGGAATGCGGTGCTCGCTCTCGCCATGGCCGGCCACCAGGTGCCCGGCCTCGAGGCGCATGTCCTCGCGGTCTAGCCCCTGGTCCTGGTAGAGGTGCTCGTGGGCGAAGTCGAACAGCCGCTCCTTGAGCTTCACGCAGGCGTCCCGTGCCGCCTGGCCGTTGAGTCGGCGCCGCTGGAGGCCGCGGTGGGCGAGGTGTTGGGCACCTTGTCGGT
>NZ_AZQX01000267.1:0-10121 GCF_000568385.1 Halomonas sp. BC04 | reverse complement strand
GCCCATGGCGCGGGCGGTACGCATGACGCGGCAGGCGATCTCGCCGCGGTTGGCTACCAGCAGGGTGTCGAACTGGCGAGTACGGGTATGCGGTGTCTGGCTCATGAGCGTCGCTCCGTGTCGGCTGACGTCTTGGTTGAAGCGGCGGTGTCGTCGACCCAGGCGGGGCGGCGCTTCTCGAAGAAACTGGAAAGGCCTTCCTGACCCTCGGCGCTGACGCGTAGTTCAGCGATCACGTTGCAGGTGTGTTCGCGGGTGGCCTTGCTGTCGGGCTCCCGGGCCACCTCGAAGAGCAGCGCTTTGGTGGCGCGCTGGGCCTGGGGCGAGCCGCCGAGCAGGGTGCCGATCATGGCCTCGACGGCCTCGTCCAGCTCGTCGAGCCCCACGACCTGGTGGCTCAGGCTCAGGGTCAGGCTGGTGGCGGCATCCACCACTTCGGCGGAGAGGGCGAAGCGGCGCATCTGGCGCGGACCGATGGCACGCTGCACGTAGGGGCTGATCACCGCCGGCGAGAGGCCGATCTTTACCTCGGAAAGGCAGAACTTGGCCTTGTCGGAGGCGATGACGATGTCGCAGCAGGCGGCCAGGCCCACGGCGCCGCCGAAGGCGGCTCCCTGCACCCGGCAGATGGTGGGGCAGGGCAGGGTGTCGAGGCGGTGCATCAGCTGTGCCAGCTTGCGCGAGTCGGCCAGGTTGCCTTCGAAGTCGTACTCGACCATGCGCTTCATCCAGCCCAGGTCGGCCCCGGCGGAGAAGTTCTTGCCCTCGGAACCCAGTACCACCACGCGCACGTGGCCATGGTGGGCGTCGTCGTGGAGCCGCTCCAGGTGGGCGTTGAGCTCGGCGATCAGGCTGTCGTCGAAGGCGTTGTGCACCTCGGGACGATCGAGCGTGAGCCAGGCGACGCCGCGGTCGTCGATGGTCAGGCGGGAAAAGGTATCGTTTGATGACATGTCAGTACCCTTGATTCGTTTCTGTCGGGGTGCGGTTTGGCATTCCGGCTCTGCTGCGCGGCGGCTGTCGTCATGCTTTCGCCTCGAGGCCGCCGTCGCGAGCTAAAGCTACCTCTACAGAAACACTACATACGGAACACGCCGAACTTGGTTTCCTGCACCTCGGCATTCATCGCCGCGGCCAGTGACAGGCCCAGCACGTCGCGGGTCTGGGCCGGGTCGATGACGCGTCATCCCACAGCCGTGCACTGGCGTAGTAGGGGTGGCCCTGGTGCTCGTACTGGTCGCGGGTGGGGGTCTTGAAGGCTTCCTCCTCTTCCGCGGACCACTCGCGACCCTCGCGCTCGTGCTGGTCGCGCTTGACCTGGGCCAGCACGCCGGCGGCCTGTTCGCCGCCCATGACGGAGATGCGGGCGTTGGGCCACATGAACAGCAGGTTGGGGTCGTAGGCGCGGCCGCACATGCCGTAGTTGCCGGCGCCGAAGCTGCCGCCGATCAGCACGGTGTACTTGGGCACCTTGGCACAGGCCACCGCGGTGACCAGCTTGGCCCCGTGCTTGGCGATGCCTTCGTGCTCGTACTTGGAGCCGACCATGAAGCCGGTGATGTTCTGCAGGAATATCAGCGGGATCTTGCGCTGGGTGCAGAGTTCGATGAAGTGCGCGCCCTTGACCGCGGATTCCGAGAACAGCACCCCGTTGTTGGCGACGATGCCCACCGGGTAGCCGTGGATATGGGCGAAGCCGGTCACCAGGGTGTCGCCGTAGTAGCGCTTGAATTCATCGAAGTCGGAGTCGTCGACGATGCGCGCGATTACTTCACGCACGTCGTAGGGCTTCTTGAGGTCGGTGCCGACGATGCCGTAGATCTCGGCCGGGTCGAGCCGCGGCGGCTTGGGCTCCTGCATCTTCAGCTGGCCGCGCTTCTGCCAGTTGAGTCGTGACACGCAACCGCGCGCCAGCTGCAGGGCATGGGCATCGTTCTCGGCGTAGTGGTCGGCCACGCCGCTCACCTTGCAGTGCACGTCGGCGCCGCCCAGATCTTCGGCGCTGATGCTCTCGCCGGTGGCGGCCTTCACCAGCGGCGGGCCACCCAGGAAGATGGTGCCCTGCTCCTTGACGATGATCGACTCGTCGGCCATGGCCGGCACATAGGCGCCGCCGGCGGTGCAGGACCCCATGACCACGGCGATCTGCGGGATGCCTTCCGCGGAGAGGGTGGCCTGGTTGTAGAAGATGCGGCCGAAGTGGTCACGGTCGGGGAACACCTCGTCCTGGCTGGGCAGGTGGGCGCCGCCGGAGTCGACCAGGTAGATGCAGGGCAGGCGGTGCTTGCGGGCGATCTCCTGGGCGCGGATGTGCTTCTTCACCGTCATCGGGAAGTAGGTGCCGCCCTTGACCGTGGCGTCGTTGGCGACGATCACGCACTCCACCCCGGAGACGCGGCCGATGCCGGTGACCACGCCGGCGGCGGGAATCGGGCTTTCATAGGTGTTATGGGCCGCCAGCGCCGAGAACTCGAGGAAGGGCGAACCCTCGTCGAGCAGGTGGTCGATGCGGTCGCGCACGAACAGCTTGCCGCGGGACTCGTGCCGGGTGCGGGCCTTCTCGCCGCCACCCTGGCTGATGGCGGCGGTCAGCTCGCGAAGTTTCATGACCTCGTGGCGCATCGACGCCTCGTTGGCCTGGAAGACGTCGCTGCGTGGATTGATCTGGGTGTTCAGGATGCTCATGGAAAGATCCTTGCTGTTCGTCTTCGAAGCAGGGTAGTGCTTCGTGGGCGGTGCGTCTTTGGTGGTTCTGGTGGTGTTGCCAACCTTGGCAACACCACCGGGAGTCCTTCGGCCTCCAGTCGCGACGCAAAGCGGCGCTCCTACAGCTGTATTTTCCTGCCGCGTCAGGTGACAGCCTCCCTGTTGGAGCGCTGGTCCCCATCGCGACTGGCGCCGTCAGGCGCCTTGGCGGAGGCTCCGACGTTGGCGCTGTCGCCAGCCTTGGCAACACCGCCGGGAGCCCTTTGGCCTCCAGTCGCCGATGCGTCGGACCGGAGCTAAAGCTGCTCCTACAGTGCGGTAGTTGCCGACCTTGTTGGAGCGCCGCTCCGCGTCGCGACTGGCGCCGGCAGGCGCCTTGGCGGAGGCTTCGACGTTGGCGCTGTCGCCAGCCTTGGCAACACCGCCGGGAGTCCTTCGGCCTCCAGTCGCCGATGCGTCGGACCGGAGCTAAAGCTGCTCCTACAGTGCGGTAGTTGCCGACCGGAGGCTGCCACCATTACCTGGATTCGTTGAAGATCTCGCGGCCGATCAACATCCGGCGGATCTCGCTGGTGCCGGCGCCGATCTCGTAGAGCTTGGCGTCGCGCAGCAGGCGTCCGGTGGGGTACTCGTTGATGTAGCCGTTGCCGCCGAGCAGCTGAATCGAATCCAGCGCCACCTGGGTTGCCTTCTCGGCGCAGTAGAGAATCACGCCGGCGGCGTCCTTGCGGGACGTCTGGCCGCGGTCGCAGCCGGCGGCCACGGCGTAGAGATAGGCGCGGCAGGCGTTCAGGGTGGTGTACATGTCGGCGATCTTGCCCTGCACCAGCTGGAATTCGCCGATGGCCTGGTCGAACTGCTTACGCTCGTGGATGTAGGGCACCACGATGTCCATGGCCGCCTGCATGATGCCGATGGGGCCGGCGGCGAGCACGGTGCGCTCGTAGTCCAGGCCGCTCATCAGCACCTTGACGCCACGGTTGAGCTCGCCCAGCACGTTCTCGACGGGCACTTCACAGTCCTGGAACACCAGCTCGCAGGTGTTGGAGCCGCGCATACCCAGCTTGTCGAGTTTCTGGGCGGTGGTGAAGCCGGGCATGCCCTTCTCGATGATGAAGGCGGTAATGCCTTGGAGCCGGCTTCCGGGTCGGTCTTGGCGTAGACCACCAGCACATCGGCGTCGGGGCCGTTGGTGATCCACATCTTGTTGCCGTTGAGGACGAAGTGGTCGCCCTCCTTGCGTGCGCGCAGCTTCATGGAGACCACGTCGGAACCGGCGCCCGGCTCGGACATGGCCAGGGCACCGACATGCTCGCCGGTCATCAGCTTGGGCAGGTACTTGGCCTTCTGCTCGGCACTGGCATTGATCTTGAGCTGGTTGACGCAGAGGTTGGAGTGCGCGCCGTAGGAGAGACCCACCGAGGCGCTGGCCCGGGAGATCTCTTCCATGGCGATGCAGTGCGCCAGGTAGCCCATGCCGGTGCCGCCATCCTCTTCGGAGACGGTGATGCCCAGCAGCCCCATGTCGCCGAACTTCTGCCACAGGTCATTGGGGAACTCGTTCTTCTCGTCGATCTCGGCCGCACGGGGGGCGATCTCGTCGCGGGCAAAGGCGTTGACCTGATCGCGCAACATGTTCAGTTCATCGTCGAGGCCGAAGTCGAGGGGCTGGTAGGGCGTGAGCATTGGCGGAACTCCCATTGTCTGTCACGTGGTGCGGCTGTCAGGTAGTGCTGGGCGATCGGGTACAGATTCGCCTCGCATCTTGGAATGGTTACAAGACTAGGCCAGGTTGACGTTAACGTAAAGTGCGGGTTCGGGTGCTGCGACGAATGTCGAAGAAGCGAGGTGGCGAGAAGCGACGTAGTGGGAAAAAGACTGGCAGAAGAGCGGGGTCGGCGCCACCGACCTGGGGGTCGATGGCGCCTTTGGCTTCGATCAGCCCAGCCAGAGCGCCAGCTGGTGATAGATGGGGATGCCCACGATCACGTTCAGCGGGAAGGTAAAGCCTAGCGCTGCCAGCATGGCCAGGCCGATGTTGGCCTCGGGCACGGCGGTGCGCATGGCGGCCGGTGCTGCGATATAGGAGGCGCTGGCGGCGAGCGCCGTCAGGATCAGCAGGGAACCGCTGGGAAGGCCCAGGGCGAGGCCGACGGCCAGCCCGGCCATGGCCAGGATGAACGGTGCCACCAGGGCGAAGGTGAGCAGTCGCCAGTGAAACCAGGGGATGGGGCGCAGGGTTTCGGCTGCGGTCAGGCCCATCTGCAGCAGGAAGAGTGCCAGCACCGCATGGAAGGCACCCGTGAAGAGCTCGGTGACGTTTGCGCCTTCCATGGGGCCGTACATGGCGCCGATCACCGCGCCGCCGGCCAGCAGGATCACCCCGCGGTTGGTCAGTGTTTCATGCCAGATGCCTTGCAGCGCTTCGCCGGAGTCGCTGCCCTTGTGGCGCCGATAGAGCGCGATGGCCACCATGATCGCCGGCAGCTCCATCATCACCAGGTAGAGGGTGACCTCGGCGCCGATGGGCAGATTGCGCCCCTCGGCGAAGGCCAGCGCCACGGCGAAGGTGCCGGCGCTGACCGAGCCGTAGTGGGCGGCGATGCTGGCACTGTCGGCAGGCGAAAGGCGGACCAGGCGGCGTAGCACGGGCATCAATACGATAGGGATCAATGCGCCCAGGGCTGCAACCGCAAGAAGCTCCGGTAACAGCGACCAGCGCAGGTTGCCGTAGAGCGCCATGCCCCCCTTGAGGCCGATGGTCAGCATCAGCAGCAGGCTCAGTGTGTCGTAGGCTGCCTTGGGTATGTTCAGGTCGGATTTGACGATGCCGGCGAGAAGGCCGAGCAGAAAGAACATCACCACGATATCGGGCATGCGGGACTCTCGAATCGATGAGCGGAAGGAGCGCGGGCATTGTCTGCAAGGTAGTTCATAGATACCAATAAAAAAACAGTTATATCAGTATAGATTATTCTCTATAATGACTGCCATTCCGTGCTATTCATCTACCTGTTTATACGGGTAATCATCCATCCAGGCACAGGAGCGGGCTGCCCGAGCGAGCCATGAATGTACGTCATCTCACCTTTCGGCTACTGCAGGTCTATGTTGCCGTGGTGCGCAGCGGTTCCGTCAGCGATGCGGCTCGTCAGCTGCACCTGACCCAGCCCACGGTATCCCAGCAGCTCAAGCGCTTGAGCGAGGCAGTGGAGAGCCGCTGCTGGTGAGTCGCCGTGGTCGCCTTGAGACCACGGAAGCCGGCACCGAGCTCTACCGCGCCAGCCGCGAGGTGCTCGGACGTTTCGACGACTTCGAGGATTACCTGGTCGCACTGAGGGGCGGTGAGCGAGGGCGCTTCAGCATTGCCCTGGTCAACACGGCGCAGTACGTGCTGCCCCGGCTGCTGGGGCCGTACAGCCAGGTGTTTCCAGAGGTCGACGTGACGCTGCATATCGGCAATCGCCGCCAGATGCTGACACGCTTCGAGCGGCAGGATGACGACCTCTACGTCTTCAGTCATCCGCCGTCGCTGGCCCATGCCCTGGCCGGGCGCTTCCTGCGCAATCCACTGGTGGTGATCGCGCCGCGGGGCCATGCCCTGGCCACCCGGGAGCGTGTCGCCATGAGTGAACTGCTGAGGGAGCGTTTTCTACTGCGCGAACCGGGCTCTGCCACGCGAATGCTGTTCGAGAGCTGGCTGCAGGAGCAGGGGCTCTCGCTGGGCTCGAGCCTGCAGATGGCCAGCAACGAGGCCATTCGCGTGGGGGTGGCGTCTGGCATGGGGCTCGCGGTGCTCTCCGAGCATGTGCTGCCGCCGGAACACTCTGACCTTGTGATCCTGGCGGTGGATGGGCTGCCCATCGAGAGCCACTGGCAGTTCATCGTGCGCCGGGACAAACGACTGCCCCACGCGGCGCAAGGCTTTCTGCGCTTCGCTGCGGGACATCTCGACGAGTGCGTGGAGCCGCGCTTTCTGTGCAACGAGCTGGATGGGCTGTTGGGACGATTGGAGGTGGCGGGGGCGGCGTCTTCAGCGTGAACCAGGAGCCTGTCGGACTTGACCGATCGTTGCGAGAGATTCGGATTTCGAGACAAGTTTATCGATCTGATGAGGCGAATAGCCCGCTATTTCACGAATCAGATCGAATGAAATTGGCCGAAAGACCGGATCTCGTAGTAGATTAGCGTTAAGCCCGACAGGCTCCTGAACATCGGTACTCTCTCGTAAGCAAGCGTGATAGCCTGCATTTTCAGCCTGCCTGGAAGCAAAAATAAAGCAGGGAAAGATGGCCGGCCACGGTCAATAGTCACTTACGCATCGGTGTCCTGCCATGGCCCATTTCTCTTCGACGACTTCCAGAATTGCAGCGGAACAAGCCTACCAGGACAAGATCCTGCCCGGGGTATCACGCACCTTTGCCCTCACCATTCCCCAGCTCCCGGCCGAGCTGCGCAAGGTGGTGACCAATGCTTATCTGCTTTGCCGTATTGTGGACACCCTGGAGGATGAACCGTCGCTGTCTGCGTTTCAGAAGGTCACTTTCCATGAACGATTTCTGTCAGTGCTGAGAGGGGAGGAGACGGCTCAGAATTTCGCCAAGCAGGTCACGCCGCTACTCTCGGAAGCGACTTCACCGAATGAGCGAGAGTTGATGGCCAACACGGCATCGATCGTGGGTTGTACCCGCAGTCTCACCGCGTCACAGCAGCAGGTGCTGGTCAAATGTGTGAGCATCATGTGTCGGGGCATGGGTTGCTATCAGGGCCGTGCGAGTCTGGAGGGCTTGCATGATCTGGCCGAAGTGGACCGCTATTGCTATCACGTAGCAGGCGTCGTCGGTGAAATGCTCACCGAGCTATTCTGCCAGCATTCCGTCGAAATACACGAGAAACGTCCCGAGTTGCTGGCCTTGGCGCCTTCGTTCGGCGAAGGTCTGCAGCTTACCAATATTCTCAAGGACCTTTGGGACGATCGGCAGCATGGCGTCTGTTGGCTGCCGCGCAAGGAGTTTCAGGAGTTTGGTGTGGAATTGGCTAGCATGGCTCCGGTACGCAGAGACCAGGCATTCGCAGCGGCACTGCGCTACATGATCGGTATTGCGCATGCCCATTTACGTAACGCCTTTCGCTACACCCTGATGATTCCATCGAAGGAATCGGGTATCAAACGCTTCTGCTTATGGGCAATCGGCCTTGCCGTCCTCACACTCAGGCGGATAGATTCTCAGCCGACTTATCGCAGCGGCAGGCAGGTCAAGGTTTCACGTCGCATTGTTAAAGCCACCCTCGTCAGCACTAGTCTGACGGCACGCCATGACTGGATGCTCAAGCTGCTCTTCACCGGTGTGACCACCGGTTTGCCGCTCAGGCCATTTCCGGGACCGAACCCTGAACTGAGTGCCTGGGCTTCCGAGCCGTATCTTGGTGGCGATTTTCCGACGGCAAGTGGTGGTCGACTACAGCCCAATGGCGATCAGTAGGCAGATGTTCTGTCCAGTCGTCATTCAAGATCCCCGTTGCTCAGGAGGAGAGCTAAATGGAGGTTGACGATTGATTAACACAGGCGAAAGCGAGCGTGACGAGGCCGTTTCTTTCGATGATGAGGAGTTGATCCTGGTCGATGACCAGGACAGGGAACTGGGTCACTTGAGCAAAGTGGAGTGTCACGAAGGCGACGGTGTGCTGCATCGTGCCTTCTCGCTGTTTGTGTTCAATCATGACGGGGAGCTTCTTCTTCAACAGCGTGCCGCAGGCAAGCGCTTGTGGCCGCTGTTCTGGTCCAACAGCTGTTGCAGTCATCCACGCCGAGGCGAGCGGATGGAAGAGGCGGTTCACCGGCGACTATGGCAAGAGGTCGGCATCGAGGCAGAGCTCGACTACCTCTATAAGTTCCGCTATCAGGCTCGATACGATGCAGGCGGAGCCGAGCACGAGTTATGTTGGGTATATCTGGGGGTCAGTGACAAGGAGCCACGCCCCAACCGCCAGGAAATCGCCGAATGGTGCTGGATATCCCCCGCAAGGCTTGATGCCGAGTTGGTCTCGCGAGCGGAACGCTATACACCCTGGTTCAAGATGGAGTGGGAGCGATTACGGGGTGAATTTGCCGATGAGATGAAGCGATATAGCCGATGAAATCGGCGGTGGGTAATACTCCCTTGGTATTGATGCTTGCCGATTATTTCAATGGCATACCAGAAATTCAGCACGCGACTCGGGATCGGACGGTGCGAGGGCATCGTCGCTGTCGGATCGGGCACTGGGAAAGAATAGTGGCTGGCCGTCGACTGAAAACTCGGCGATGGCCTGCTGGCCTTCCTCGGAGAGCAGCCATCGGTGCCACTTGCTTGCTGGCGCATGCTTCAGGTGGGGGTGGCGCTCTGTCGAGAGCAGCACGCTGGCGTACGGGTTGAGCAGGGCTTCGTCGCCCTCGAAGAGCAGCACGAGCTCCTGGCGGTTGTCGAAGGCGGCCCAGGTGGCGCGATCGGTGAAAACGTAGGCATCCATGGCGGCGGCGGTATTCAGCGTCGGGCCCATCCCGCTGCCCAGGGCCCGATACCATGTACCCTGGGGGGCAATGGCGGCCGCACGCCACAGCTGTCGTTCGGCGCGGTGGGTGCCGCTGTCGTCGCCGCGTGAGGTGAAGGGTGTCTCGGCGGCGGCGATGGCTGCGAAGGCCTCAATTGCCGTATCGGCCGCGATGATTCCGGCCGGGTCCTGCCGGGGCCCACCACGCACGTAGTCATTGACCATGATCTCCGCTCGCTCGCTGGCATGCCCCTCGCAGATCAGCTCTGCCTCGCCGGCGGGGTCGTGCACCAGCAGGGCATCGGCATCGCCGCGGCGGGCGATGGCAAAGGCCTGGCCGGTTCCCACCGCCACTACCCGAACCGAGATGCCGGTGGCCTCGGTGAACGGCGGGATGATGGAGCGAAACAGTCCCGAGTTCTCGGTGGAGGTGGTGGAGGCGAGCACGATGTATCGCGCTTCAGCTCCGACCTGGGGTGCTGCCAGGAGATAGCCGAGGAGCAGTGTTGGGACGATTCGACGGTAGCGGAACATGGCCTGGTCGCCTCCCATCAGCCGAGCAGTTCACCGGAGAGGAAATCACGGGCGAGCTGGCTGCAGGGGGCGTGGAAGAACGCCTGGGCCGGGGTGTGCTCGATGATGCGACCCTCGTAGAGGAACACGATGTCGTCGGCCAGGCGGCGGGCCTGGTTGAGATCGTGGCTGGTCATCACGATGCGCGAGCCCTGGTCGTGAAAGGCGTGCACTGCATCCTCCACGGCTCGCATCGATGCCGGGTCCAGTGCCGACGTGGGTTCGTCGAGAAACAGTACGTCGGGCTCCAGCACCCAGGCCCGCGCCAGGGCCAGGCGCTGCTGCTCGCCGCCGGAGAGCACCCGGGCCGG
>NZ_AZQX01000266.1:0-13961 GCF_000568385.1 Halomonas sp. BC04 | reverse complement strand
CCAGCGGGATCTCGCGCAGCGCGGGATTGTCGCGCATCTCCACGGCGGCATAGAAGCAGTCGCAGTCCGCATGCAGAATCTTGCGAATGGGATTCATGGGCGACCGTCCGACAACTAGCCGAGCGTGACCGAATGCATCACAGCGCCTGGCCGCTGCCGCCGCGAATCACGCCGACGCCGATGCCTTCTATCTCGAGAGGCTGGTGGCGAAGGTCCACCTCGATGGGCGCGAAATCGGCGTTCTCCGCTTCGAGGATGACGTGGTGGCCGTTGCGGTGGAAGCGCTTGACGGTGACCTCGTCCTCGAGCCGGGCGACGACGATCTGGCCATCGCGGACGCGATCGGTGCGGTGCACGGCCAGCAGGTCGCCCTCGAGGATCCCGGCATCCTTCATGGAGAGGCCGCGGACCTTCAGCAGGTAGTCGGCACGAGGGGTGAAAAATTCAGGTGGCAGGGGGCAGTAGCGATCGATGTGCTCGGCGGCAAGGATAGGGCTGCCTGCCGCTACCTCGCCGATGACGGGCAAGCCTTCCACGGCGGGTTCCCCTGCCACCGGTTCGGCATCCTGGGCCGGCAGGCGAATACCCCGTGACGTACCACGGATGACCCGGATGACGCCCTTGCGTTCCAGGGCCCGCAGGTGCTCCTCGGCGGCATTGGGCGAACGAAAGCCCAGGGCTCGGGCGATTTCGGCACGGGTCGGCGGATAGCCGAACTCGTTCATGGTCTTGACGATGAAGTCGAAGACGTTCTGCTGACGAGAGGTGAGGGGGCGTGACATGCGACCTCCGGGTAGCGGTGCCTTGAGTATTGTTCAAGTATACAGCATGGAAGTCTATCCAGTAAAAAGGTCTGTGCCTGGCAAGGGGCGAGACATGTTTCAAACAGATGTCTGTCAATTAATTTGAGCGAACTGCTGAAATCACGTAGACTTTTGTAATGTTTTAAACACTCGTTTCCAGCGGGACCAGGATCATGGCTCAAACCGACACCGTCACACGCATACTCGATACCGCCGAAGTCTTGTTCGCCGAACGCGGCTTCGCGGAGACCTCGTTGCGGACCATCACCAGCAAGGCGCGCGTCAATCTTGCTGCCGTGAACTACCACTTTGGCTCCAAGAAGTCCCTGATCCAGGCGGTATTCGCCCGCTATCTGGACCCTTTTACCGTGCGCTTCCACCATGCCCTCGACGAGCTGGAAGCAGAGCATGCCGGCGATGTCATTCCGCTGGAAGTCCTGCTGGAAACCATGGCCCGTACGGTGCTGGATGTCCCGGGAGAACGTCACAGCCTCAAGGTATTCATGAAGCTGCTGGGCCTCGCCTACAGCCAGGCCCAGGGACATCTGCGACGCTATATCCAGGATGAGTACGGCAGTGTGTTCACCCGCTTCACCGATCTGGTTCGGCTGGCAACGCCCGATCTACCCGACTCGGAGCGATTCTGGCGGCTACACTTCGTACTCGGGACCGTGATCTTTACCCTCTCGGGGCTGGATGCGCTGCGTGATATCGCCGAGCAGGATTACCAGGAACATGTCACCGTGCGTGACCTCATCCGCCGCCTGCGCCCGGTCGTGGTGGCCGCCATGAACGCACCGCTGCCTCCCCCCACCATATCCAAGGCCGAGGCGACCTGACATGCGCACTCCGCATCTGACCGAATTGCCACCGGCAGCGGATACCTGGCTGGAAATAGATGTCGCTAATCAGCGTCTGGTTCACTGGCAGGGATCGAGCCCCAGGCCGAGTGGAGCGTCTCTACCGCCCTGGCAGGGACAGGTCAGCAGGAGGGGAGCGGCTGCACGCCGCTGGGGTGGCACTACGTACGAGCCGCCATCGGTGACGGACTGCCCACGGGTACGGTGTTCAGAGGCCGGCGGACCACCGGTGAGCGGTATTCCCCGGAGCTGGCGGAAGCGCATCCACATCGCGATTGGATACTCACCCGTATCGTCTGGCTCTGTGGGCTGGAGCGGGGGGTCAATCGCGGGGGAGAGGTCGATAGTCAGAGGCGCTATATCTATCTGCACGGCACGCCTCCCGACCAGCCCATGGGCGTGCCGCGCTCTCATGGCTGCATTCGCCTGAGTGCTTCGTCGCTGCTTCAGGTCTTCCCGCTGGCCGCCCCGGGCACCCCCGTATGGCTGCATGACTGAAGTGTGCGTCAGGGGCTTGCGCATGGCTGTCACCTCGGCCAACTTTGGTCTAGAATCAGCCTCCTTCTAGCCCAAGGAATCCGATCATGACGCAGACCCTCGGCCCGGTGATGCTGGATCTGGAAGGCACACAGCTGACCGACGACGAGCGCAGGCTATTGCTGCGCCCCGAGGTTGGCGGGGTGATTCTCTTCTCCCGCAATATCGAGGATGCTCGCCAGGTTCGCTCACTCTGCGATGCCATACGCCAGGTGCGCCCCGAACTGCTGTTGACCGTCGACCAGGAGGGCGGCCGGGTGCAGCGCCTGCGTCAGGGCGTGACCCGGATACCCTCCATGGGGCGCATTGGCCGCGACTATGCTATTGCACCGGAAGTCACGCTGCGGCTGTGCCTGGATACCGGTTGGCTGCTGGGCATGGAAATGGCCGCCTGTGGACTCGACCTCAGCTTTGCACCGGTGCTCGATGTCGATTGCGGCATCTCCAGTGTGATCGGCGATCGCAGCTTTTCCAGCGATCCCGTCGCGGTTTCCGCCATGGCCGAAGCTTCGTGGCCGGCCTGCATGAGGCCGGCATGGCGGCAGTCGGCAAGCACTTCCCCGGGCACGGCGGCGTCGCTGCCGACTCGCACCTGGAACTGCCCATCGACGACCGGCCCATTGATGTCCTGCGCGCCCATGACCTGGTGCCCTTCGCCGATCTGGCCGGTCGCCTCGACGGCGTCATGCCCGCCCATGTCATCTACAGTGCCTTCGACGCTCGCCCCGCCGGTTTCTCAAACAGCTGGCTTGGTCTGCTGCGCGAATCGCTCGGCTTCAAGGGAACGATCTTCTCCGATGACCTTGGCATGGCCGGCGCCGGATACGCCGGCGGTCCTCATGAGCGTGCCCAGGCAGCCTTGGACGCCGGCTGCGACATGGTGCTGGTGTGCAACGATCGCGCCGCCGCCCTGGAGGTGCTGGACGCCTGCCAGGGTCGCACAATACGTCCGGCGACCCGGCTACGCTATGGCCGGGCTCGTCCGGAGCCCGAAGCCCTGGAAGCACTGGGGCGCTGGCGTCGTGTCCACGCCCGCCTCGAGGCCATGGCCCAGGGCTGACCGATCACATCCCGTCCCGATTTCCCAATAGCGACATGAGCTCCCAATGCCCAAACTCGATCCCGATTTCCACCAGTCCCTGGCTACCATGCGCGATGTCATGGAGAGTGCCGACTGCCTGATCACGCAAGCGGAGGTCGAAGTCGCTCTCGACCGCATGGCAGAGCAGATCACCGCCGACCTTGGCGACAAGCTGCCGGTCTTCTATTGCGTCATGAATGGCGGGCTGATTACCACCGGCCATCTGCTGACCCGTCTGGGTTTCCCGCTGGAAGTGGACTACCTGCATGCCACGCGCTATCGCGGCGGTATCCGTGGCGGCGATCTCTTCTGGCGCGTCTCGCCGGAAGTGCCCATGGCCGACCGTCATGTCGTGATCGTCGACGACATCCTCGACGAAGGCACCACGCTTGCCGCCATCCTCGACTACTGTCACAAGGCCGGCGCCAAGAGCATTTCCACGGCCGTCCTGGTGGACAAGCGCCATGACCGCAAGGCCGTACCCGACCTGCGCGCCGACTACTGCAGTCTGGAAGTCGTCGACCGCTACGTCTTCGGTTTCGGCATGGACTACAAGGGCTACTGGCGCAACGCCCCCGGAATCTTTGCACCGAAGGGGTTGTAGCACTTGGTGGGTATTGTCTGACACGGCAGGAAAAAACAGCTGTAGGAGCGCTGCTTTGCATCGCGACTGGCGCCGCAGGCGCCCGGCGGAGGCTGCAGCGTCGGCGTTAGCCGCCAACATCGGCACCACTGCCGGGGAGGCCTGCGGTCTCCAGTCGCCGATGCGTCGGACCGGAGCTGAAGCTTCCTCCTACAGTGCGGTAGTTGCCGGCCTTGTTGGAGCGCTGGTTCCCATCGCGACTGGCGCCGTCAGGCGCCCGGCGGAGGCCGCAACGTCAGAGGTGATCGCCAGCACCGGCAACCCCGCCGGGGAGGCCTTCGGCCTCCAGCCGCGATCTGAAGATGCCCCTACAGCCCACTTTCAGGTAATCAAGCCAGGCCCAGCTCGTGGGTGGCTTCCTCGCGCATCTTGAACTTCTGGATCTTGCCGGTGACGGTCATCGGGAATTCATCGACGAACTTCACGTAGCGCGGCACCTTGTAGTGGGCGATCTTGCCTTTGCAGAATTCCTTCAGCTCGTCGCCGGTCAACTGCTGGCCTTCGCTCAACTTGACCCAGGCCATGACCTCCTCGCCGTACCTCTCGTCGGGCACGCCGATGACCTGTACATCGGAGATGGCCGGGTGGGTGTAGAGGAAGTCCTCGATCTCGCGAGGATAGATGTTCTCCCCGCCGCGAATGATCATGTCCTTGATGCGACCGACGATGGCCACATAGCCCTCTTCATCCATGGTCGCCAGGTCGCCGGTGTGCATCCAGCCCGCATTATCGATGGACTTGTCGGTGGCCTCCTCGTTCTCCCAATAGCCCAGCATCACGCTGTAGCCGCGGGTGCAGAGCTCCCCGGTCTCGCCGCGAGGCACCACGGCACCGGTCTCGGGGCTGACCAGCTTGACCTCCAGGTGGGGATGGATCGTACCGACCGTGGTCACGCGCTTATCCAGCGGTGCATCGGTCTGGGTCTGGAAGCTGACCGGGCTGGTCTCGGTCATGCCGTAGCAGATGGTGACGTCTTCCATGTTCATCTTGTCGATGACCTGGCGCATCACCTCGATGGGGCAGATGGAGCCGGCCATGATGCCTGTGCGCAGCGTCGAGAGATCGTACTGGGCGAAGTTGGGGTGCTCCAGTTCGGCGATGAACATGGTGGGCACACCATAGAGCGCCGTGGCCTTCTCATCGGAGACGGCTTTCAGCGTTGCCTCCGGCTCGAAGCCGTCGCCCGGATAGATCATGGTGGCACCATGGGTGACGCAGCCCAGGTTGCCCATCACCATGCCGAAGCAGTGGTAGAGCGGCACCGGGATCACCAGGCGATCCTTCTCGGTGAAGCCCATGGTGCGGGCCACGAAGAAGCCGTTATTGAGAATGTTGTGATGCGACAGCGTAGCTCCCTTGGGAGCCCCGGTGGTGCCGGAGGTGTACTGGATATTGATCGGGTCGTCGAACTGCAGGGTGCTCTGGATGTCTGCCAGGTGATCGGCGGAGACCTCGTCGGCATATGCCAGCATCCCCTGCCAACTGAACATGCCGGTCAGCGTGCGATCCGCATCGAGGCAGACGACCCGCTTGAGCTCGGGCAGTTTGGCGGAAGAGAAGGTTGATGGGGCGCCGTCGCGCAGCTCCGGGGCCAGTTCGGCCAGCGTGGCGACATAGTCCGACGACTTGAATTTCCCCTGCAGAATCAGCGTCGAGGTGCCCGATTGCTTGAGGGCATACTCCAGCTCGTGGGTACGGTAGCTGGGGTTGATGTTGACCAGTACCGCGCCGATCTTGGCGGTGGCAAACTGTGTGATGGTCCACTCGGCGCAGTTGGGCGACCAGATGCCCACACGGTCACCCTTGTTGACCCCAAGGGCCAGCAGGGCGCGGGCCGCCTCATCCACCGCGTGCTGCAGCTCCGTCCAGGTATAGCGCAGGCCCTGATGCAGGCTTAGCAGGCGTCGCCATCGGGGAAGCGTGCCACCGTCTCGTCGAAACAGTCGCCGATGGTCTGACCCTTGAGTGGGGTATCGCTGATACCGCTGACGTAGCTGTTCTGGACGCGATTCTGTGAGTGTTGGCGTGTCATGGTGTTACCCGTCTTGTTGTTGCAAGATAAATTGGAAAACTGGTACACGAGCTGGATTCAGGATGGCGATGTCTGGCGACTCGGCAACAGGAGAGGCCGGCAGTCAAGGATCACTACTGATCCAGGCGCTTGAGGACGTCGCGGGCCCGCATCTCCACGTCATCGAGCTCTCGCTGCATCAGTCTTATGTCCTCGAGCTGTCGTTCCATGTTGGTGCGCTTGTCGGCCAGTATTTCCAGAAGTCGCTTGAGCTGGCGTGCGTTTCCATCAGGCATGGCGTCATACATCTCGATGACTTCACGTATCTCGGCCAGGGAGAACCCGAGCCGCTTACCCCGCAAGGTCAGCTTGAGTCGTACCCGATCCTTTTCATGATAGATGCGAGTCTGCCCTCGGCGCTCAGGTGCCAGCAGGCCTTCCTGCTCGTAGAACCGGATGGTGCGCGGCGTCACCTCGAACATCCGGGCCAGTTCCCCGATGGAGTAGGTGCGGCGCTGCTGCGGCAGACTGCCATTGATTGCAGTGGTGGCTTCCGGTTCGGCTGTGCTCATTGCTACCTTTCCTGTGTCTTGGTGGGCCGTTTGGGAGCCTGTCAGACTTAACGCTGATCTACTGCGAGACCCGGTCTTTCGGCCAATTTCATTCGATCTGATTCGTAAAATAGCGGGCTATTCGCCTCATCAGATCGATAAACTTGCCTCAAAATCCGAATCTCTCGCGACGATCGGTCAAATCCGACAGGCTCCTGGCGGTTTCCATCCACTTAACCGCAACACTAGACGACGTTGACGTTAACGTAAAGTGCTTGTAGACCAAGGGATGTATGCGATAAAACCTAGCAAGTGCTAGGTTGGTTGCCATCAGGCTTCGCGAATGGGGCTCTTTCACACCCATGGCGATCCGGCGACCTATCAGATACCACTACCTGGATCGAACATCTCGGTCGTACCATTCAGTCGATACATGAGGACACCTCGATGGATTTCTCCCTGACCGATGACCAGAAGGCGCTCGTTCAGGCGGCCGCCGACTTCAGCAGGGCCGAACTGGCCGACCACGCCGCCGAATGGGACGCAACCTCGCACTTCCCGGTCGAGGTCATTCGTCGCGCCGGCGAGGCGGGGTTCCTCGGCATCTACATCCCCGAAGAGCGCGGAGGACTGGGCCTTTCTCGCCTGGATGCTTCGCTGATTTTCGAACAGCTTTCCCAGGGCTGCATCTCGACCACCGCCTATCTTACCATCCACAACATGGTTGCCTGGATGGTTGCCAGCTGGGGCAGCGAAGCACTCCGTGAAAGCTGGGTGGACCGGCTGGTCAGCGGCGAGTGCCTGGGCTGCTACTGCCTCACCGAACCGGGGTCAGGCTCGGACGCAGCCAGCCTGCGCACGAAAGCCGTACGGGATGGCGACGAGTATGTCATCAGCGGTTCCAAGATGTTCATCTCGGGAGCCGGTGCCAACGACGTGCTCATTGTCATGGCGCGTACCGGCGGGCCCGACAGCGGCGCAAGTGGGGTGTCCGCGATCCTGGTGCCGGCTGATGCGGAAGGCATCGAATACGGCAAGAACGAAGAGAAGATGGGCTGGAAGAGCCAGCCGACACGCCTGGTCAGTTTCGATGGCGTCCGTGTGCCGGTCGGCAATCGCCTGGGTGACGAGGGCGAGGGTTTCAAGCTGGCCATGAAGGGCCTTGACGGCGGAAGGCTCAATATTGCCAGCTGTTCGCTGGGTGCGGCCCAGCATGCGTTGACCCTGGCTCGGAACTACATGGCCGATCGCAAGCAGTTCGGCCGTGAGCTGTCCAGCTTCCAGGCGCTGCAGTTCAAGCTCGCCGACATGGCTACCGAGCTGATGGCGGCGAGGCTGATGGTGCGCCAGGCGGCATGGCGGCTCGACAACAACGACCCGGACGCGACGGCCCATTGCGCCATGGCCAAGCGATTCGCCACCGACATGGGTTTCAATGTCTGCAACGATGCACTTCAGCTCCACGGCGGTTACGGTTATCTCAGGGAGTTCCCGCTGGAGCGCATGGTACGTGACACCCGGGTCCACCAGATTCTCGAGGGCACCAACGAGATCATGCGGGTCATCGTGGCTCGTCGGCTGCTCGCGGACGGTGTGATCGAGGCGTTGCAGTAAGATTACGGATAACAATCAGGAGAACAGTGGCATGACGGAACTTGCGGTCATCTTCGACGAGCGCCCGACAAGGGACGGGGGGCGGATCGGCGTGGCCACCCTCAATGCGCCCAAATCGCTCAATGCCTTGACGCTGACCATGGCACAACAGCTCATGGCCAAGCTCGACGCCTGGGCGGTGGATCGCAGCATCGTGGCGGTCTGGCTCGAAGGCGCGGGGGAGAAGGCCTTCTGTGCCGGTGGCGATGTGGTGGCCCTGTATCGCTCCATGACCGAGGAGGGCGAGAACCGTGGGTCGGGTCGCGATAGTGTCTTTGCCGAGACCTACTTCACGACGGAATATCGGCTCGATTACCGGATTCACACCTATCCCAAACCGATCCTGCTCTGGGGTGACGGCATCATCATGGGCGGCGGCCTGGGTCTGACGGCCGGGGCTTCGCACCGGATCGTGACCGAAACCACACGCATCGCCATGCCGGAAATCACCATCGGTCTCTATCCGGATATCGGCGCCAGCTGGTTCCTCAACCGCATGCCACCCGGTATTGGCGCCTATCTCGGCATCACCGGCGCCAGTTGAATGCCCGGGATGCGCTGGATCTGGGCATGGCGGATCACTTCGTCCCTCGCGACAGACGGGAAGCCCTCCTCGAGGCCCTGGGGGAAGGGGATTTCGGTGCGCGCACGCCGCGGGACCTGCGAGCCGGCGTGCAAGCGGCGATCGATGCCATGGAGGAGCGCTCCCCGGCACCTCAGGCGCAGGTATGGCCGCATCTCGACCATATCCAGAAGCTGGTAGGCCAGGTCGATGCGCCTACCGCCGTCAAGCAGATCCTGCGCGATACCCGTGACGATGCCTGGCTAGCCGCCAACCGTACACGGCTCGAGGCCGGCAGCCCGCTGAGCGCACACCTGGTCTGGCTGATGCTGGATCGTCATCGGCTTACCAGCCTGGCGGACGCCTTCCGCGATGAGCTGAACTTGTCGGTGCAGTGCTGCCGGCAGGGAGACATCGCCGAGGGCGTGCGCGCGTTGCTGATCGACAAGGACAAGAACCCCAGGTGGCGGCATGCCGACGTCGACAGCGTGCCACAGGCCGATCTGGATGCCCTGATGAGGCCGCTGTGGAACAGCGAATCGCACCCGCTGCGTGACCTCGGTACCGGCGAACGCGTAAATTAAATGCTGGGTCTACCGGCTGTAACCAACAATCAATAACGACTCTCAGGAGCGACTTGCATGAATATCGCCTTTATCGGACTGGGTAACATGGGCGCGCCGATGGCCGCCAACCTGGTCAAGGCCGGCCACGAGGTCAGCGTTTTCGACCTGGTGGATGCGGCCATGAAGAGCCTGGAAAAAGCCGGTGCCAACGCCTGTGCCAGTGCACAGAGCGCCGCCAGCGGTGCCGATGTCATCATCTCGATGCTGCCCGCCGGTCAGCACGTAAGACGGCTCTATCTCGGCCGAGAGTCTTCGCCGGGCCTGTTCGATGCCCTGGAAGGCAAGCCGCTGATCATCGACGCCTCGACCATCTCGCCGGAGGATGCCCGCTTCGTCGGTGCCGCCGCTGCCGAACGTGGGCTGACCTATCTCGATGCGCCCGTCTCGGGCGGAGTGGGCGGAGCCCAGGCCGGCACGCTGACCTTCATCGTCGGCGGATCCGAGGCCGGGTTCGAGCAGGCCAAGCCCGTACTGGAAGGCATGGGCAAGAATATCTTTCATGCGGGCGAAGTTGGCTCGGGACAGGTAGCGAAGATCTGCAACAACATGCTGCTGGGGATACTGATGAGCGGCACCGCCGAGGCCCTGGCACTAGGCGTCAAGAACGGCCTCGACCCCGCTGTGCTCTCGGAGATCATGAAGCAGAGCAGCGGCGGCAACTGGGCGCTCAACGTCTACAACCCCTGGCCCGGCGTCATGCAAGGCTCGGCGGCGTCTCGCGACTACCAGGGCGGCTTCCTGACCGACCTCATGGCCAAGGACCTGGGGCTCGCCTGGGAGCTGGCCCTTGAGAGCAAGGCCACGGTGCCGATGGGCTCCCAGGCGCGTAACCTCTTCGCCCTCCATGCGTCCCAGGGTAACGGCGGCAAGGACTTCTCCAGCATCCAGAAACTCTTCCGCGCCGGCGAAGAGAACTGAAGCAAGGCAACACCACCGGGAGTCCTTCGGCCTCCAGTCGCGATCTGAAGATTCTCCTACAAGTTGGTGTGGCACCGTCGGTGGAGAAGGCAGCTGTAGGAGCGCTGGTCCCCATCGCGACTGGCGCCGGCAGGCGCCCGGCGGAGACTGAAACGCTGGTGATGGCCGCGAACGCTGGCAACTCCGCGGAGGAGGCCTGCGGCCTCCAGTCGTGATCTGAAGATTCTCCTACAAGTTGGTGTGGCACCGTCGGTGGAGAAGGCAGCTGTAGGAGCGCTGGTCCCCATCGCGACTGGCGCCGCAGGGGCCCCGCCAAGGCTTCCTTTGGCACTTCTCCAGGAAACGGGCACAATCGGGTGCCCGTTTTCGTGTTCGAGGTTTCATGACGCTTTCATCGCCATCCGTTGATCGGCCATCCCCTCGCCCCGTTCGACGCGAGCTCCTCGAAGGCCCCATTGCTGCGACACTGCTGCGCAAGAGCCTGCCGGTGGTGGGGGGCATGATCGCCATGCTCAGCTTCAACCTGGTGGACTCCTGGTTCATCGCCCGGTTGGGCACCGAGCCTCTGGCTGCGGTCTCCTTCACCTTCCGGTGGTCTTCGCGGTAATCAGCCTGGCCATCGGGCTGGGCATCGGCACCTCGGCGGTTGTCGCCAGAAGGCTGGGGCAGGGGGATCTCGACACGGTGCGCAGGCGCGCCACCGATGCGGCCCTGCTCGCACTTGGGGTCGGTCTTTTCCTGACCGCGCTGGGGCTGGCCACAATCGACCCACTGTTCCGACTATTGGGCGCCGACGATGCATTGATGCCCCATGTACGCGACTACATGGGCATCTGGTACCTGGGGGCAGCGGTCGTCATCGTGCCCCGGGTGCTCAACAGCGTGCTCAGAGCCCAGGGCAATACCCTGATACCCGGCTTGATGATGGCACTGGCGGCCCTGCTCAACGGGCTGCTCGACTGGCTACTGATTTTCGGGGTGGGCCCTTTTCCCGAGCTTGGCGTCCAGGGGGCCGCCCTCGCCACCGTGATCAGCTGGGGCGCGATGACCGCGGCGCTTTTCCTGCAGCGTGAGCTACGGGACTGCCTCGACTTCCGGCGCTTGCCCCTGGCGGAGATGCTCGACTCCTGGCGCGAGCTGTCGCGCATTGCCGTACCCGCCGCCATCACCAGCGTTTTCACGCCAATGGCGCTTGCCCTGGTGACGCGTATCGTCGCCGACCATGGCCACCACGCCGTGGCCGGCTTCGGTGTCGGCACGCGTATCGACGCTTTCGTCCAGATTGCCGTCCTGGCGCTCTCCATGACGCTGCCGCCCCTGGTCAGCCAGAATATCGGCGCCGGGCAGCACGACCGGGTCCGGCGCGCCATCTTCGGCTGCTTCGGCTTCGTGCTCGCCTGGCAGTTTGCGATCTGGCTGCTGCTGCAAATGCTCGCCCCCTGGCTGGTAGGCAGCTATGCCGACAGTGAAGCCATGGCCGAGGTGCTGCGCTCTTTCCTGTGGTGGGTGCCGTTGGGGCTGGGAGCGCAGGGGGTCGTCATCCTTGCCGTCTCCTCGCTCAACGCCCTGCATGAGCCGGGGCGGGCCATGCGTCTGTCGATCATACGGCTCTTTGCCCT
This sequence comes from Halomonas sp. BC04, assembly GCF_000568385.1. Taxonomy (NCBI): domain Bacteria; kingdom Pseudomonadati; phylum Pseudomonadota; class Gammaproteobacteria; order Oceanospirillales; family Halomonadaceae; genus Halomonas; species Halomonas sp. BC04. The sequence goes on along the minus strand of NZ_AZQX01000266.1, from coordinate 2,097 downwards.
GACCGTGCCGCTCGCCTGGTTGGGCAGTGTCCTGGCAGGCCCCACCGGCATTTTCATCGGCATGTTCATCGCCAACGTACTGGTTGGCCTGGTGGCCTGGCGCCTCATCCATCGCCGGCTTCGAGAGCGAGCGCCGCCGGTATCGCAATCAAGCTAGGTGTACCCGCAGAGAGATGCGGTGAGATAGAGAAAAAACCTGGCCCAGGGGTTGGCAGCGTGACGCTCATGGTCTACATTCTATCAAAATGTAGATATTCACCACGGAGAGTCCACAATGAGCCAGATCACACCCGTCACCTGGGAAGACCCGTTCCGCCTGATCGATCAGCTGGACGAAGACGAGCGCATGGTGCTGCAAACTGCCCATGACTACTGTCAGGACAAACTGATGCCGAGGGTGCTGGAGGCCAATCGCCACGAGCACTTCCACCGCGAGATCATGAACGAGATGGGGGAGCTGGGTCTGCTCGGTGCCACCATCGACGGCTATGGCTGCGCCGGCATGAACTACGTCAGCTACGGCCTGATCGCCCGGGAGGTGGAGCGCGTCGACTCCGGCTACCGCAGCGCCATGAGCGTTCAGTCCAGCCTGGTGATGTATCCCATCCACGCCTTCGGGACCGATGCCCAGCGTGAGAAGTACCTGCCCAAGCTGGCTACCGGCGAGTGGGTGGGCTGCTTCGGCCTCACCGAGCCGGACCACGGCTCCGATCCGGGCAGCATGTCCACCCGGGCCGTGCGCACCGACAGCGGCTGGCGCCTCAACGGAACCAAGACCTGGATCACCAACTCGCCCATTGCCGATGTCTTCGTGGTCTGGGCAAGGGACGAAGAAGGCGTGGTTCGCGGCTTCATCCTCGAGAAGGGCATGCCCGGCCTCTCCGCACCCAAGATCGACGGCAAGTTCAGCCTGCGTGCCTCCATCACCGGCCAGATCGCCATCCAGGATGTCGAGGTTTCCGACGACCAGCGCCTGCCCGGCGTCACCGGCCTCAAGGGTCCGTTTTCCTGCCTCAATCGTGCCCGCTTCGGCATCGCCTGGGGCAGCATGGGGGCCGCCGAGGCGTGCTGGCATGCCGCTCGCGAGTACACCCTGGATCGCAAGCAGTTCGGTCGCCCGCTGGCCGCCAATCAGCTGATCCAAAAGAAGCTGGCCGACATGCAGACCGAGATCGCCCTGGGCCTGCAGGCCGCACTGCGCGTCGGCCGCATGATCGATGACGGCCAGCTGGTGCCGGAGGCGATCTCGCTGATCAAGCGCAACAACTGCGGCAAGGCCCTGGATATCGCCCGCGTCGCTCGCGACATGCACGGCGGCAACGGCATCTCCGACGAGTACCACGTGATTCGTCACATGATGAACCTCGAAGCGGTCAACACCTACGAAGGCACCCATGACGTCCATGCCCTGATCCTGGGCCGGGCCCAGACCGGCATCCAGGCCTTCGCCAACTAATTCGCCAAGTTCCAAACGCTACCTCTAGCGAGGAGCGACGGCGGGAAGCCGAAGTGGAGGTCCTACGCCAGGGATGGCGTCGGTAGCGTACAGGGATGTATTCACAGCGCCTCCTCGCAGGCTTGCCCGCCGCTGCGACGAGTGTGGAAGGAGTCAGAATGAGTCGACCGCTGGAAGGCATAACTGTCCTCGACATGTCGCGAGTGCTGGCTGGCCCCTGGGCCGGTCAGCTGCTTGCCGACCTCGGGGCGCGGGTGATCAAGATCGAGCACCCCGAACGCGGCGACGACACCCGCGGATGGGGCCCACCCTGGCTTGCCGAAGACCTGGAGGCGGAAAACGGCGATCCCGAACGTGTGGCGGCCTATTTCCTCTGTGCCAACCGTGGCAAGCAGTCGCTGGCAGTGGATATTGCCAGTGAGCGAGGGCAGGCGCTGATTCGCCAGCTGGCGAAGGGTGCCGACATCGTGCTGGAGAACTTCAAGGTGGGTGGCCTGGCCAAGTACGGCCTCGACTACGCCAGCCTGCATGAACTGAACCCCCGGCTCATTGGTTGTTCCATCACCGGCTTCGGCCAGGATGGGCCCTATGCCCACCGCGCCGGCTACGACTTCATGATCCAGGCCATGGGCGGACTGATG
>NZ_AZQX01000265.1:0-7261 GCF_000568385.1 Halomonas sp. BC04 | reverse complement strand
ATGTTTGAGACCACCGACAGCCGTCACAAGCCCTGCAACTCTCTACACGTTCAGGCCAACCTGGTCATACCCGAGCGAGGCCAGCATGTTTGAGACCACCGACAGCCGTCACAAGCCCTGCAACTCTCTACACGTTCAGGCCAACCTGGTCATACCCGGCCGGGGTCAGCATGGCTGAGCTGCAACCGGTAGAGGCCGCACTCACCACGCTGCTCGATGATGTCGCCCCACTACCGACGGAGCTGGTGAGCTGCAGCCATGCCGCCGGGAGGGTGCTATCCGATGCGGTGCCGGCCCGACTCGACGTGCCGCCCTTCGACAGCAGCGCCATGGACGGCTATGCCCTGCATCATGACGATGCGGGGCGGTCACTGCCGATCACGCAGCGCATCACCGCGGGGACTATCGTCCAGCCGCTATCGCCGAAAAGCTGCGCACGGATCTTCACCGGCGGTGAGCTGCCGCCAGGGGCCGACTGCGTGGTAATGCAGGAGCGCGTCGAGGAAAAGGACAACCTGGCGGCTATCCCCGCGGATATTCCAGCCGGTGACAACATACGGCGCCGGGGGCGCGACGTTCGGGCGGATGCGTCGCTGCTCGATGCCGGCGTACGCCTCGATGCCGCCGCATTGGGCCATCTTGCCGGACAGGGCATCACCGAGGTGGTGGTGCGTCGTCGTCCCCGTGTCGCCCTGCTCTCCACCGGTGACGAGATCGTCGAACCGGGGCAGCCCCTGGCCCCGGGACAGATCTACAACTCCAACCGCCCCATGCTCAAGGAACTGCTGGAACGCTTCGGTGGCGAGGTGGTTCTCGTGGCCTCCGTTCCCGACAACCCGGAAGGCACTCGTGACACCCTGAGCCGGGCTGCCCGGGAGGTTGATGTGGTGATCTCCACCGGCGGCGTCAGCGTGGGAGAGGAGGACCACGTCCGTGCCGCCCTGGAATCCATCGGCCGGCTCGATCTCTGGCGCCTGGCCATTCGTCCCGGCAAACCACTCGCCCTGGGTCGGTTGCCCGGGGAAGGCGGCCGGACAGTGCGCTTCATCGGCCTGCCCGGCAACCCCGTGTCGTGCTTCGTCGGCGCCTGGCTGTTCCTCCGGCCCCTGATGGGGGCCCTGCTCGGCTGCCCGGCCCTTGCCAAGCTGCCGACACTTTCAGCCCGGGCCGATTTCGCGACCAACACCGGCCCTCGTCGCCACTATATGCGCGTGGCACTCGAGTTCGGTGAGCAAGGAGTCGTAGCGAAGGCGTTTCGCGACCAGAACTCCGGCGTGCTCTCTTCCTGCGTCGGCGCCGATGCACTGGCCGTGATACCCGAGCAATCACGCATCGCACCCGGCGACATCGTTGATTGCCTGTGGCTCAGGGTCGATTGAGCGACGAGGCGTCGCCGATATCGGCCACCTCTAGCTCGCCGTTCACGGCGGGCCAGAGGCACTGAAAGTCTCTCTCCAGGGCTGCATAATCCGCCTCCAGCCAGGGCACCAGTTCGGCCAGGCGGTTGGGGCCCGAGAGTCGCTGGCCGATACCTCGCACCGCGCGACAGGTGAAATCGAAGTCGGCGTAGCGATGCAGCCAGTCCTGCTCCACCAGCACCGGCATCATCAGAGCCAGGCGGGCGGGGGCGGGACGCTGCTCCAGCAGGCGGTAGCAGCGCAGTACCAACCGGGATTCGACGACATCGAGTCCCAGCTGACGCGCCACGAAGTGATCCCATACTAGATCAAGGGCGATACCGGTATAACGACGGAGCGTCTGCGGTGCCCTGCTTCGTGCCGAATGAATCACAGGGTGACGATCGACGAAGGCATCCACCCGGCGATGGTGCCGGATGCCGCTGGCGACCTCGTCTGGCCAGGCCGAGAGGTCGCTGCCCTTGACGCCGTCGGCGACAAGGTTGCCGTAGAGAAACTCGTCGCTGCCGCCACGGGCGAGCCAGGCGTGGGCCAGAAAATTCATGCAGCCCCCTTCATCGAGAGTGGCCCTGCATCAGAGACAGTTTGCCGGCTTCGGCAGGCCTGCCAGCCGCGCCGCCACCTTGGCAGGGCTTTCCGGAAAGAGACGCAAGAGGTGCAGCGAGCGGCCCTTCTCGCTTCCCAGCGACTGCCTCACGGCCTTGACCAGGGGACGCATGGCCGGAGATGCCTCGTAGCGGGCATAGAAGTCGCGCAGCACCGTGATGACCTCCCAGTGCTCGTCGGTCAGCTCAAGCCCCTCCTCGGCTGCCATGGCCCTGGCCACGGCCGGCGTCCAGTCATCCAGATCGACCAGGTAGCCTCAGGATCGAGGGCTACCCGATGCGTCTCGACCCACAGGAAGCGATCGATTTCCGTAGAGGCCATCAGAACCAGCTCACTGTCTTGTCGGCTTCTTCGGTTAGTGCCACGAAGCCGTCGACGTCCACTACCTGAACGCTGGCATCGCAGTGGCCCTCCAGTCCGTGGGACACCAGGTCCTCACGCAGGGCAAACAGCCGGCCACCGATCACCTCGAAATGGCGTACCTGAGACGGCAGTGCGCCCTGCACGCCATCCTCGACCAGCAGCAAGCGATCTTCCGGCCCCATGCCGGCAAGGGCCTCCCGGTAGACCAGGCTCGAGCTGGGGGAGCGATTGAGAATATGCAGGATCATGTTCGACCTCGCGGATATCGTCGTGTCACTGATGGCGTCAGAATGTCAGTACCAACCGGTGCCCGCCAATCAGCGCCGCTATCGATGGCGGCTCGAGGGGGCTCGCCGGCAGTTGCAGCGAATCGATGGAGATACCCAGACGGGTGAGTGACGCCGCGTCCAGGAACAGCGACTCGATATCGTACATCGCCAGCATATCCAGTGTGGCCGAGGTGCCCTTCTGTCCCAGGGGGCCAGGCCCCTGGCCCTGGAGCAGAGCCAGAACCCCATCGCCCTGGAACAGCAGGCTCACGGCCTGGCCGAAGGCCGCCGCCACCAGTGCGGCATCAAGACCTTCACGCAGCCAGCTGCTGCCGTGGGGTGGGTGGCGCAGTATGACAAGCACGTCTCCGGCCGGAACGGTCGCTGTTTGCATCGAGTCCTCCTCAGGGCGCAAAGGTCACCAGGCGATCGACGTCCAGGCCCAGGTCGACAAGCTGGCCCAGCCCGGTCAGCTCGAACGGAGGCTCGACGCTATGGCCCGACTTGCGTGGCGGGAGGCTTCGCGCTCATCCAGCAACCCCCTGCGCAGGCAGCGGCGATGCAGACCTGTAGCTGGGTGCCGTGCTCCTCGTTCAGCCTCACCCAGGCATCCACCAGGTGCGGCTCATCCTGGGGCGGCGCCGCCAGCCGTGCGGCGTTATAGACACCATCATGATAGAAGAAGACGCACTCCAGGCGGTGCCCACGAGCCAACAGGGCCGCGGCAAAGCGCAGTGCAGAATGGGTGGCCTGGCTGCTGTAGGGGGCGCCCTGAACGAGTAATGCGTAGCGCATGAAGCTTCCTGCCCAATCAAACGAGCAGGCCCCGCCTGAGCGGGGCCTGCGGATGACACGTATTGCCTGTCGTCAGTCGTTGCTCATGATACCGAGCAGCATGAGCAGGCTGACGAAGAGGTTATAGATCGAGACGTAGAGCGTGATGGTGGCGAGAATATAGTTGGTTTCCCCGGCACGATGCACGATCTCGCTGGTCTGGTAGAGGATCGCCGCAGAGGCGAACAGCACGAAACCGGCCGACACCATCAGCATCAGGGTCGGGATCTGGAAGATCAGGCCTGCCACCATGGCCAGGATCAGCACAATCGCACCCGCCATCAGGAAATTGGCAAGGAAGCTGAAATCTTTCTTGGTGATCAACGCGACGGCCGAGAGACCGATGAATGTCAGGCCGGTCATGGCCAGTGCATTCATGATCAACGCGGCGCCGTTGGGCAATGCCAGGTAGGCGCTGAGGATCGGGCCCAGTGTGAAGCCCATGAAGCCCGTGAAGGCGAAGGTGGCCAAGAGGCCGGCGGCGGAGTTCGCCGTCTTGTGCACCAGGAACATCAAGCCATAGGCACCGATGAAGAAAACCAGAATGTTCATCCGCTCGACGCCCATGGTCATGGCGACGCCAGCGGTCACAGCGGAGAACAGCAGGGTCATGGCCAGCAGGCCGTAGGTATTGCGCAGCACCTTGTTGGTGCTGACTACCTGTGACGTATGCTGAGCCACATGTGTTTCGTTATAGGCCATTGATCCAGAGCTCCCTGTAATTGATCTGAGTGATCTCGGCAGTGGACAAAGAATGCCGCCGGTTGGTTCCCAACGCAACCCCTTAGTTCTGAAAGCCTCAACGTATCATCATCGCAGAATTCTCGCCGACGAGCAGCTGGTTGGCAATATGACGGGCGCTGGTGCAGATCGTCGCGTCGTCGTTGACCGCAGATTCAGCCAACCAGCGGATTTCACTGGCATCGTCACCGGCCACTGCCGTTCCGGCAAGCCAGCGGCATCGCACCACCACGATAACGTAATGGCTCAGCAGCCTGCCGTCATCGTCGTACTGCCTGTCCTCAACCGCGGTCATGACATGGAGAGGCTCGGCCTCGATGGCCGTCTCCTCCTGTAACTCACGAACCGCAGCGGCCAGGAGCGGCTCGCCGGGTTCGACGCGACCTCCGGGCAGGGCCAGCATGCCGGCGTTGGGTGCACGCCTGCGACGGATCATCAATACCCGGCCCTCATGCAGCAACGCTGCGGATACTGCCACGACGGGCAGGATGAGGGACCTTTTCCGCGGCATCGCCATGACTACCTCCTGATGCCGATGCGATGGAACCCCTTGACCTCATGAGGATAGCTGGTAATATTCGCCCCCGTGAGCCGGAGGGATGGCAGAGCGGTTGAATGCACCGGTCTTGAAAACCGGCGTAGGGTCAAACCTACCCAGGGTTCGAATCCCTGTCCCTCCGCCACTCACCCTTATTTTTCAGTAACTTAGCAGCATTTCGCTAAGCTACCCAACGAACCACCCATCAAGCCTGAAATGGTAGAGATGTGGTGGTTTTTTGTGGCTGTAACAAAAGTGGATGCATCTTAGAGCCCCCCCCCCGCCACTGGATCCACCCTACACCTGTCAACGGTGGCGCAAAGGTGTCGGCCTGTGCCGGCATACCTTAAGCTGGACTCGCCAGCGAGTGCGATAGCGGATCGCCAGGGGTAAGGTGCCGGAGATTCAGATTTGACTATCTCAGGAAAAACCACCAAATCAGAATGGCAACAAGACCCCATGCTCCCGGCCGCCTGTACAACGGGATGGTAGGCTTGCCGGCTGTTGGCTGTCTCGTAGCGCCAGGTGAGCCGGTTTCAATGAAGGCACTCCCTAGTGATGAAGGATCACCATACTGGCTGCCTGGCACATAGCCATCCGCCTCTGCTTGAGCCTTTTCCGAGACACGCTGCCCAATAGGGCCACCATATTTCCCGACCGCTTGACGAGCGAGCTGCCGTGGCAGGCCATCCCACATCACTAGCTCATGCCATACGGTTTCCTGGTACGGCTCCGGCATGTCGCGGATTGCCTCATGCACCCCCTCCATCATTCGCTGAATCAGTTTTATGAACGCACTCGCCATTTCTGGACCCGCTTGATAGCCGTTATCAACATCGCCTGTGATAAGTCCTGACGCTTCTGCTTTCTTGATAGCCGGCGCTGACAGGCCAAGCTCGATAGGCTCCGAGCCCTCTATCATCCACGCTGCTTCCTCCATATGCCCCTTGAAAGGGGCCATTTCTGCCAGGAATGACGCTGGAGCACGATCAGCCGCTTCATCGAAAGTGTCAGTCTCAATTTCGCAGTAGTCGATAAGGCGCGGATACAAGTCAATTCCGTCCGCAAACGACAACCCTCGGAAATCGGACCGATAGTCATCAAGGTCGGTCACATCTTTAATTCGCACCGGTTTGGTGACGGCAGGCAGGCGTTTCAGAGAAAAGGCATCGGGCTCCTTGCGAAAGTAGCTCCAGTCCATAGTTCTAGAACTCCAGGCAGGTGATGCCTTCAACCTAGCACCAGGCAGTCAGCTATGTGCTATCGGCGCGCCAATGATTCATGTGACAGGCCAAAAAAAGAGGCCCCGAAGGCCCCAAGGCACGGGCGATGAAGACAGAACCCGTGGTGCTTCACCGATCAGTGGCGCCCAGCGTTGGGCGTGAAGCGTTCTATCAGGTCGATGCCGATGGCGGCCGGCCACCTTGCAGCCCGCTCGCGGAGTTCGCCGGCATGCTCACCGTAGAGCGTGGCGAATCGCCGCTTGTTGCTGTCGAGGAGTTCGAGGCGGTGCCAGTCGCGACCGAAACGGCGGCTCGGGTCCGCCAGGTTCAGCGGTTGCGCATAGCGTAGGTGGTTTGGATTCTCGAAAGTTGCCGGGTTGGGGTTGCGGGCAATCATGAGCGGACCCCCTGCCGGCTGTGACGAGCATAGATGCCGGCATACGTCCGCCCCTCCTGTAACTTCTCGAAGGTCGTCACAGCGGCCTGTTCCGGGTCCGTTTCATAGGCGCGGCGCGTATTCTCGTCCAGGTGCTCAGCAGCTTCCTGAATATCGGCGGCGGGCCTGTTCTGCCTGGCGTAGATCGTCGCAGGGTCGAGCCTGGCCGCTACCTGCCGCTGTCGGTCCTGACCGGCCTCTTCCTGGCGTTTGTCCTCGGCTTCCTTGCGCTCGATGCGCTGCACTGCCTGGGCGCGGTAGGCGGCCCGATAGGCCTCGCTGCTGTATGGGCTCGGCATGGGTTACTCCTCGCGGCCGCCAGTGGTGATGGTCAGACCGTGACGGTTGATCGAATCGGCCTCGGCGTGGTGGTGCAGGTGCGGCAGCTTGATATCCATGGCAGCGCGTCCGTAGTCGCTGCCCGGCTCGGCTTCCTCAAGGTCGGCATGGATCCCAGCCAGGGCCTTGAGGCGCTCGGCAGCGATGCGCTCGAAGTCTGCCACCAGCTCCGACTCCAGGGCGGCAAGCTCGGCATGACGCAGCCGGCCTAGTGCCTGGCGGTAGGCGCGTCCCAGCGTCTCAAGTTGGGCCTCTGCCCCTTCCAGCTTGCGAGTCAGACCTCGACGGGCGGCTTCCTGCCGGCGGTGCTCTGCCTGCTGCTTGTCGAGCGCCTGTGCGGCCTTCTTGGCCTCTGCCTGGGCGGCCTTCGCCTCCTCTGGCGTACCTTCCCCCATGGCCAGCAGGGCCTCCACTTCCTCGAGCCGGTCCTGTGCCGTGCGTTCTGCCTCGCGTGCCGACGCCAATGGGCTGTCGTCTGAGGTCATGTTGGCCAG
>NZ_AZQX01000264.1:0-5323 GCF_000568385.1 Halomonas sp. BC04 | reverse complement strand
CCGCGCAGCTGCGGGCGAAGACCAGGCACTCCAGCAGTGAGTTGCTGGCCATGCGGTTGGCGCCATGCAGGCCGGTGCAGGCCGCTTCGCCGATGGCGTAGAGCCGGGGGACGGTGGAGGCGCCGTCCAGGCCGGTGGCGACACCGCCGCAGCTGTAGTGTGCGGCAGGTACCACCGGTATCGGCTGACGAGCGATATCCATGCCACGACCCAGGCAATGTGCATGGATGGTCGGAAAGTGCTGGCGTATGGCGTTCTCTCCCAGATGGCGTATGTCGAGCCAGACATGGGGAGAGCCCGTGCGCTGCATTTCGTCATCGATGGCCCGGGCGACGATATCCCGAGGAGCCAGCTCCGCTCGCGGATCGAGTGCCGGCATGAAGCGCTCGCCCCGTATGTTCAGCAGATGTCCACCCTCGCCTCTGACCGCCTCGCTGATCAGGAAAGGGGCGCCTTCCGGGTCGTAGAGGCAGGTGGGGTGGAACTGCTGGAATTCCAGGTTCATCAATTCGGCGCCAAGCTCGGCGGCCATCAGCATGCCTTCGCCGCTGGCGGGGTTGGGGCTGGTGGTGTGGCGATAGAGGCCGCTGGCACCCCCGGTGGCGAGAACGGTATCGGCTGCCAGCAGTACAGTCGGTTCGCCACGGCCATCCAGGCAGCGCGCGCCGCAACACTGGCCATGGCTATCGGCGACCAGGCCGATGGCGGTGAGATCGTCCCGTATGGTGATGGCGGGGTGAGCCAGGGTATTGGCCATCAGCGTGTCGAGCACGGCGCGCCCGGTGGCATCTTCGGCATGGATGATGCGTCGTGCCCCATGGCCACCCTCCGTGTCAGGTGATAGGGGTAGGGTGAAGCGGGGTCGGGGTCGCGGGTAAAGGGAACGCCCAGGGAGAGCAGCCACTCGATGGCGCCGGGTCCCTGCTCGACGGTGAAGCGCACGGCGCGTTCGTCGCACAGGCCGGCGCCAGCCACCAGGGTGTCGGCCACGTGGGCATCGAAGTCGTCCTGGGGGGAGAGCACGGCGGCAATGCCGCCTTGCGCCCAGCGGCTGGCGCTCTGGTCGTCGCTGGCGGGGCGAACCAGGGTGACGTGCCGGTTATCGGCTGCGTGCAGAGCCAGGGTCAGGCCGGCAACGCCGCCGCCGACAATCAGTACGTCATGTTCGCTACGGGGCATGCGGGGTCTCGCTGGAACCTGTTGCATCGGCCGTCTCGGCTCGTTAGGGAAACACTGCACAAATGCCTACACGAGCGAATCGCTGCGTTGCGCGGTGCCGAAGCGTCGGACCGTCGGATCCTCACATATACCCCATATGCTCCGGTTGACTCGAAGCCTTCGGCTTCTCGCCCTTCGGGGCCATCCTGCGGATGTTTGTCGCTTCGCTCGGTTCTGTGCTCCGTGCGCCTTGCGCTTCATCTCGCTCGGCAATTTGTTCAGCGTTTCCTTAGCGTCCGATGATACCGGGTGAGGAACGGGATAGCGAAGAGTCTGGTGCCCGGAGCCGGGCTCGAACCGGCACGGTGTTGCCACCGAGAGATTTTAAGTCTCTTGCGTCTACCAATTTCGCCATCCGGGCGGCACGGGATTCGAGCAGACAACTGAAGGGAATAAGTGGAGGCTGGAGTCGGAATCGAACCGGCGTACACGGAGTTGCAGTCCGCTGCATAACCACTCTGCCATCCAGCCTCAATGAGTCGTATGGAGCGGGAAAGGAGATCGACCGGACCGGCGCACCGGCTCACGACCCTCTATTCCGCCTCTCTTGGGGCTTTGCCCGAAGAGAAATGGAGCGGGAAAGGAGATTCGAACTCCCGACCCTCGCCTTGGCAAGGCGATGCTCTACCACTGAGCTATTCCCGCTCGACTCGAGAGCGAATTATACGGATAAGGTCGTTTCTGTCAATTACTTGTTGGCCTTTCCTGCTACATGGATCGGCTCAGGTGCGGCCAGGCGGAACGCAGGTAGAGCACCATGGACCAGAGGGTCAGGATAGCCGCGACGTAGAGCGTGGCGATACCGAGAAGGGCGAACTGGGTGCCCGGCGGAAAAGCCAATAGCAGCAGCAGGGCGATCATCTGCAGGGTGGTCTTGACCTTGCCCAGCCAGGAGACGGCGACGCTGCCGCGCTTGCCCATTTCGGCCATCCACTCCCGCAGCGCCGAGATGACGATCTCGCGGCCGATGATCACCAGCGCCGGCAGCGTCAGCCAAACGCTGTCGAAACGCTCGATCAGCAGGGCCAGGGCGACGGCGACCATCAGCTTGTCAGCCACCGGATCGAGAAAGGCGCCGAAGGAGGTGGCCTGGTCCCAGCGGCGTGCCAGGTAGCCGTCGAGCCAGTCCGTTACTGCGGCCAGGGCAAACAGGCCAGCGGCAACCGGCATGCTCCAGGAGAAGGGTAGATAGAAGAACACCACCAGCAGCGGGATGAAGGCGATTCTAGCCAGCGTCAGGATGTTGGGGATGTTCATTGACAGGGGGATCCTTGCCTGAGGTCAGGGTTACCGAGAAGGCCACCATTCTATCCGCAGTGGGTCCTTTCATCCATGCAGCGAACGATGAATCGTGTCGGCCAGGGTGGCGCTGATCCCGGGAACCCTGGCCAGCTCCTCGCGACTGGCCTGCTTGACGCCCTGCAGGCCGCCGAAGAAGCGAAGCAATTCCCGTCGGCGCTTGGGGCCGATGCCTTCGATATCTTCCAGTGTGGAGCTGCGGCGGGCCTTGTCGCGCCGACTGCGATGCCCGGTTATGGCGAAGCGGTGGGCTTCATCACGGACATGCTGGATGAGGTGCAGGGCAGGCGACGCGCCATCCAGGTCGAGTGTGTGATCCACGGTTTCCACGAACAGGGTTTCCAGGCCGGCCCGGCGGGTGGTGCCCTTGGCCACGCCCAGCAGCAGGATGTGTTCGAGTCCCAGCTCGGACAGCACCTCGCGGGCCTGGTTCAACTGCCCCTTGCCGCCATCCACCAGCAGGATGTCCGGCGTCATGCCTTCCCCATCGGCAAGGCGACGGAAGCGGCGGCTCAGTGCCTGGCGCATGGCGGCATAATCGTCACCGGCCGCTACGCCCTCGATATTGAAGCGCCGGTAATCCGATTTTCGCGGCCCACTCTGGTCGAATACCACGCAGGAGGCCACGGTGGCCTCGCCATGGCTGTGGCTGATGTCGAAGCACTCCAGCCGCTGCGGAGCCCGTGGCAAGGCGAGTGCTGCGCGCAACGCATCGAAGCGGAGTGTGAGCTGCGCCTGGCTGGCCAGTTGGCCGGCCAGCTGCTGTTCGGCGTTGGTACGCGCGAGCTCGAGCCACTGGTGGCGATGGCCGCGCACGCTGTGCGCCAGTCGAACTCGGCGCTCGGCGCGAGCCGCCAGTGCACTTTCCAGGATATCGGTATCGGCAAGCGGCAGGCTGGTGATCACTTCCCGCGGAATGTCCCGGCCCTGGCCCAGGTAATACTGGCTGATGAACTCCGCCAGCAGGTCGTGGGCCGCCAGGCCCAGGTTGTTGCCGGGCTTGTGATGACGGGCGCCGAGCAGGCGCCCCTGGCGCACGGCCAGCACGGAGATGCACAGCGAGTCCTCGCGCTCCGCCACGGCAAAGACGTCGGCGTCGCCGCCTTCGGTGTCGACGAACTGGCGCTGCTGGAGCTGGCGCAGATGCTGCACCTGGTCACGCAGGCGGGCGGCATCCTCGAAGGCCAGGTCCCGGCTGGCAGCCTCCATGGCCTCGGTCAGCTCGCCGGTGACCTGTTCGCTGCGACCCTCCAGGCACATGACGGCATGCTCGAGATCGCGACGATAGTCGGCCTCGCTGATATAGCCGACACAGGGGGCGCTGCAGCGCTGAATCTGGTACTGCAGGCAGGGTCGGGTGCGGTGCGCGAAGACGCTGTCCTCGCAGTTGCGGATGCGAAAGATCTTCTGCATCAGCGACAGGCTTTCGCGCACCGCCCCGCTGCTGGGGTAGGGCCCCAGATAGCGACCGTCCTCGTGGCGCCGCCTGGCTCGTTTGTACTCGAGCGCCGGGTAGGGATGGCGGTCGGTGACGAAGACGAAGGGATAGGATTTGTCGTCGCGAAGCAGGATGTTGTAGGGCGGGCGCAGCTCCTTGATCAGGGTCTGCTCCAGCAGCAGCGCTTCGATCTCGCTGCGGGTCACCGTGACCTGAACGTCCGCGATACGGCCGACCATGGCCTGTGTCTTGGCATTGAGGGTGCCGCGAAAATAGCTCGACAAGCGCGCCTTCAGGCGTTTGGCCTTGCCGACATAGAGGGTATCGCCCTGCTCATCGAGCATGCGGTAGATGCCCGGGGCTTGGGTCAGGTGGGCGAGAAACTGTCGGGAATCGAAGGTCATCTTGGAACTGGCTGGGGCGTGAGCCCCAAGCTTACCAGATTGTTCGTCTCAGCTGACGGTATCGAAGCCATCGACCAGGCCATGTTTCAGGCCCAGGTGGGTGAGCTCGACGTCGGTCTGCACCCCCAGCTTTTCGAAGATTCGGTAGCGATAGGTGTTGACGGTTTTCGGGCTGAGGAAGAGGCGATCTGATATCTCCGAGACCCGCTGGCAGTTGACGATCATCATCGCCACCTGCAGCTCGCGCTGGGAGAGCTGGTCGAAGGGGTTCTCTTCCGAGTCGAAGCGTGACAGCACCAGGCGCTGGGCAATATCCGGGCTGATATAGCGGTGACCGGCAAATACGCTGCGGATCGCGTCGACCATATCCGGGACCTGGGTGTCCTTGCTGATAAAGCCCCCGGCCCCCGCTTCCAGCAGGCGCTGGGCGAAGTTGTCTTCCATGAAGCCGGTAAGGGCCAGTACACGGATGTCGGCGCTATTGCGCATGATCTTGCGCGTCGCCTCCAGGCCGCCGATACCCGGCATGCGAAGGTCCATCAGCACCACATCCGGGTCCAGCTTGCGGCTCAGGGTGATGGCCTCCTCTCCGCTGGCAGCCTCGCCGACCACGTCGATGTCTTCCTCCTCATCCAACAGGCGAGCGAGACTGGTGCGAACCAGGTGATGGTCATCGACAATGAGAACCTTGATCAAGGCTGACGTCCCTCGTCATTGCTGTTGATCACGGAAGCGTCCGTGAAGAGAGCGGATGGTATTGAAGCCACCAAGCTTGCCACACTCGTCGGCCAAGGGAAATTGGCTTAGTGCCCATACTGCACGTTACCGTCAACGGGGCGTGAAAACTGGCGGGTTAGGTTGACTGGCCAGACAGTGGTCGGTATCATTTGCCTCGTTCTTGCGAGAGCAACAACGTGGGGCCTTAGCTCAGCTGGGAGAGCGCAACACTGGCAGTGTTGAGGTC
>NZ_AZQX01000263.1:0-35791 GCF_000568385.1 Halomonas sp. BC04 | reverse complement strand
CAAGTATTCGATGCCGCGATCTTCCAGGGCCTCCAGTGTCGCATTGTCGGTGAAGCCGGCATCGATGCGCACCCTCACCTGGGCCCCGGTACTCTCGTTAAGTCGCCGCACCAAATGCGGGATCCAGGTATCGGCGTTCTCGGCCGGGCCGGCATTACCTTCGCGCAGCAGACCACCCACCATGTCGCCGGTTTCGGCCAGCGAGGCGACCAGCGGCGAGTAGATCCGTGCTCCGTAAAGACCATGAAACGCCGAGCCGCCCTGATGGCCGTGGACCTCGATCGGCAGGCCGTCGATGTCCATCGTCAGCTGCTCGGGGCGTTCGCCATGCTTCAGCGAGGTAAGACGCCAGACCACCAGTCGCAGCAGGCCTTCGTGCACGGCATCGATGTTGTCGTTGCGCCCGAGGCACGTCACCAGCCGCGACAGCGTGGCTTGAGACGGCCGATCCTGGGCCAGTGGCGTCATCCCGCGAGCATCGCTGCAAGCCAACTGCCAGAGCGGGTCACATCGCAGCGTGTCGGTATCGCTGAGGTCGATCCAGTCCATCGCGCGTTGCAGCACCAGGGTGCGCAGCTGGCTGGCCAGCGAATGACGGATACGCAGCGGGTGGCGCCGGTCGACCAGATTGTTCTCCAGCGCATCGATCACGCCGCTGTTGTCGAGGGCTTCACGCAGCAGCAGAGCGCCGCTGTCGCTGGTGGTGCGCTGGCCATCAAGCTCAACGCGGATGGACCCGTTGCAGGACGGGATCCAGGGAGATAGGCTTTCACCCATGGCGGATGGTCCTCTGGAATCAGGTTCTTGCCGGAACGTTCTGATTTCTCAAGAGAATACCATCCGTCATCTTTGTTTTCAGGCCTTCCTCATGAATAAGGCAGGATCATGAGAAAATACGACTGGGAAGTCATCGAACGCGACTACCGCGCCGGCCAGCTCTCTATCCGCCACCTGGCCGCCAAACACAGCGTCCCTGAATCCACCGTGCGCAGTAAGGCAAAGGCCGAGGGTTGGCAGCGCGACCTGACCGATGACGTGAGGGCAGCCACTCAGGCCAAGCTGTCGCGCACCTCGCGCAGTGGAATCCCGCACGACGAGGACGCTGCGATCATCGACGAGGCGAGCAACGAGGCCGCAGCCCTGGTTACCGAGCACCGCCACGCCGTCTCCCGCTGGCGTCGTATCGCTGATCGCCTGGCAGGAACTTTGGAAACCGTGCCGATCCGCGAAGACAACGCCGACCGATTCGCACGCAGTCTCAATAGCGGTATCGATGCCTTGGCCAAGGCCATTCGCCTGGAACGCCAAGCCTACAACCTGGATGAAGAGCGTCCAGAGGAGCTCAAGACCTTTGCGGAGTTGATGGCCGAGGTGGCACCGATCAATCGTGACAATGGTACAAACCAATGACAGCGAGGCGAGGTGCCCATTCCAGCAGGGTGAGCTATCCCGATCATTGCGGCCATTGCATCACCCTGCAAATGCCCACAAGTTGGAGCCATGACGCTGACCAAGTTCAGCTCTGGTGGCCAGTGAGCGCTGGCCGAGGGTCATGGGCACAGCCCTGGTCCATCGCTCCTGGGCCGACATCCAACCGCCACACTCAATGTAGCTGGCCCCAGTCCTAATCGGGAACCTCGTTAGGCAAGCTACACTCAAGAGGGTAGTCGAGGCGGTCACCCGGCAGCTCCTTCAGCGTGCATGAGCCATATGCGACTACGCCACCGGCATCGCCTCTGAATCCAACGTATCGACTGTTCCCCAAGAGGGAGTCAGCATGACCGAGATCCCCGGACGCTATCAGATCGGCAACGTACTCCTGGTGCGCTTTCAGCGAGCCGACACCCTCGGGCTGGATACCCCCGAGGAACCGGTACCTTACGGTAATCAGGCCGCAAGGCCTGTGGCACCGGGCAAGATCATCAGTCTCGATCCAAAGGCACCACGCGCAGCTAAATTTCGCCGACGTTGATCCGGCGAACCCTGCCCCTCACTCCCCTTCGCTGTGTATGATGGCCCTCAACAGTCACATATCAGTTACGAACGCGGGGAAGCATCGTGAACACGGAGAGTCACTCTCAACTGGCGGCCTTCATCTGGTCCGTGGCGGATCTGCTGCGCGGCGATTTCAAGCAGTCCCAGTATGGCCGCATCATCCTGCCCTTCACCCTGCTGCGGCGCCTGGAGTGCGTGCTGGAGCCCACCAAGGCCGAGGTGCTTGCCGCGGCTCAGGCCCACCAGGCCAAACCCGAGGCGGTGCGCGAGAAGCTGCTGCTGCGCGCCGCGGTGCAGCCCTTCTTCAACGCCTCACCGCTGACCCTGGGCAGCCTCTCCGATACCCAGACCGGCGACGACCTGATGAGCTACGTGCAGTCGTTCAGCCAGGACGCCCGGGAGATCTTCGAGCACTTCGAGTTCGAGGGCTTCGTCCAGCAGCTCAGCGCCAACAACCTGCTCTACCAGGTAGTGCAGCGCTTTGCGTCGATGGACCTGAGCCCGGCGCGGCTCTCCAACTTTGGCATGGGCCTGGTGTTCGAGGAGCTGATCCGCAAGTTCGCCGAGAGCTCCAACGAGACGGCGGGGGAGCACTTCACCCCCCGCGACATCGTCCACCTGACCACCTCGCTGGTGCTCACCGGCCAGGACGACAAGCTGCGCCCCCACCGCATCGTCACCATCTACGACCCCACCGCCGGCACCGGCGGCTTCCTCTCCGAGGGTGACGAGTACATCCAGCAGGTCAGCCAGGACGTGACCGTCTCGCTGCACGGCCAGGAGCTCAACCCGGAGTCCTACGCCATCTGCAAGGCAGACATGCTGATAAAAGGACAGGGCGTGGACCAGGTGAAGCTCGGCAACACCCTCTCCGACGACCAGCTCCCTGGCGAGCACTTCGACTTCATGCTCTCCAATCCGCCGTTCGGGGTGGAGTGGAAGAAGGTCCAGAAGGCGATCACCGACGAGCACAACCAGAAAGGGTATGAAGGCCGCTTCGGTCCGGGCCTGCCGCGAGTCTCCGACGGCTCGCTGCTGTTCCTGATGCACCTGGTGAGCAAGATGCGCCCCCGTCAGGAGGGTGGCTCGCGCATCGGCATCATCCTCAACGGCTCGCCGCTGTTCACCGGCGGCGCCGGCAGCGGGGAGTCCGAGATCCGCCGCTATCTGCTCCAGCACGACCTGGTGGAGGCCATCGTCGGCCTGCCCACCGACCTCTTCTACAACACCGGCATCGCCACCTATGTGTGGATCCTCTCCAACCACAAGCCCGAGGAGCGCCGCGGCCAGGTGCAGCTGATCAACGCCACCGGTCGGGCCAGCAAGATGCGCAAGTCCTTGGGCAGCAAGCGCCAGTTCGTTGCCGACCGCGACATCGAGGAGATCGTGCGCCTCTACGGTGCCGGCCAGGAAAACGAGGAGAGCAAACTCTTCCCGGTGGAGGCCTTTGGCTACCGGCGCATCACCGTGGAGCGCCCGCTGCGCCTCAACTTCCAGACCAGCGCCGACCGCCTGGCCCGGCTCGATGACGAGAAACCGCTGCAGAAGCTCGATGAGGCCGAGCGCGAGGCGATCAAGGCCGCTTGCGTCACCCTGGACCCGGAGCAGGTCTACACCAACCGCGACGCATTTACCAAGGCGCTGAAGGCCGCCCTCAAGGCAGAACTGACACAAGAGCGCTTCAAGATCGGTGCCCCGGTGCAGAAGGCCATTCTCAGCGCCCTCTCCGAGCGAGATCCGGACGCCGACATCTGCCACGACAAGCAGGGCAACCCGGAGCCCGACACCGGCCTGCGCGACAACGAGAACGTGCCCCTGGACGAGTCGGTGTTCGACTACTTCGAGCGCGAGGTGAAGCCCCACGTCCCCGACGCCTGGATCGACGAGGAGAAGCGCGACCCGCTGGACGGCCGCATCGGCATCGTCGGCTTCGAGATCCCCTTCAACCGGCACTTCTACCAGTTCACGCCGCCGCGCCCGCTGGAGGAGATCGACGCCGATCTGAAGGCCTGCACCGATCGGATCAAGCAGATGATCGAGGAGCTGTCGGCATGAGCTTCCCGCGGTATCCTAAGTACAAAAAATCGAATACTCCTTGGATAGACATCGTTCCGAAATCCTGGGGCGTGATTCAAGCTAAGCGTGGTATAGAAGTTCTCACTGACTTTACCGCTAATGGCTCTTTCGCCTCACTCGCTGATAATGTGGAATACAAGTCATCAGGCTATGCTCGACTAATTCGGATGACTGACTTGCGGCATCAGCTAGAAAGGGAGGGTGTTTGGGTAGATGAAGAAGCATATAGGTATTTAAGGAAGTCTGCTCTATATGGTGGTGAGCTTCTCATGGCTTCAGTGGGGTCGGTAGGCTTGGTTTACTTGATGCCAACGGTTAAGTATCCCGCTACGCTTGCACCAAATATGTATCTTCTGAAAACAAATAGATGGATTTATGAGCGTTATTTTTATTGGTTTTTGTTAAGCGTGGGTGGGCAGGATCAAATATCTCAAGCTGCAACTGTGACAGCTCAGCCAAAGCTCAATAAAGACAATGTGCGCTCGCTGGTATTACCCTTGCCAAGCGAGGCTGAGCAGTCCAAAGTCGCCGCCTTTCTCGATTACGAAACTGCCCGCATTGACGCCTTGGTGGAGCAGCAGCAGCGCCTGATCGAGCTGCTCAAGGAGAAGCGCCAAGTGGTGATTTCCCATGCCGTCACCAAGGGGCTGGATCCCGATGTGGCGATGAAGGACTCCGGGGTGGAGTGGTTAGGCGAAGTGCCGGCGCATTGGGAGATTAAGCCTCTTCGATACCTCGGAGAATGTCAGAATGGAATCAACATAGGCGCAGAGGCTTTTGGGTCTGGGTTTCCTTTCGTAAGCTATGGTGATGTTTACAAAAACGAGGTCTTGCCAACAAACCCAAAGGGGCTTGTGCAGTCATCCGCCCAAGATCGTGAAAAATATTCAATCAAGAAAGGTGATGTTCTGTTTACAAGAACATCGGAGACGGTCGAGGAAATTGGTTTCAGTTCAACTTGCTTTCAAGACATTCCCTCTGCAACATTTGCTGGATTTTTAATAAGGTTTAGGCCTGTCGAAGAGGTTTTGTCGCCCAATTTTTCCAGGTACTTTTTTGGGAACCAAAGGCTCAGAGAATTTTTCGTTAAAGAGATGGAGATTGTGACTCGTGCCTCGCTTGGACAGGACTTGCTGAAAAGAATGAGCGTGCCAACCCCGCCTGTTGAAGAACAAATAAGAATAGCGCAGTACTTGGACGCCAAAACGCAAAAAAATGACTCATTGCTAGATCAAGCACATGCTGCAATAAAACTACTCGCAGAACGCCGCTCTGCCCTGATCTCCGTTGCCGTCACCGGCAAGATCGACGTACGCGGCTGGCAGCCGCCAGCGGGCCCATCGGCTGCCACTGAAGCTACCCAGATGGAGGCGGTATGACGCAGGGACGCAGCATCCGACTCTTTCTGGTGGACGGCACGCCCAACGGCCTGCTCACCGCCGAGATCATGAACTGGACCGGCCACGTGCTCACCGGGCCGCGCAGCAAGCTCAGCGAGCTGGTGCAGCGCCCGGAGTGCGGCCGCACCGGCATCTACTTCCTGGTCGGCCCCGACCCCGAAAACAGCCTGCGCCCGCTGGTCTATATCGGCGAGAGTGACGACGTCAGTACCCGCTTGAAGCATCACAACCGCCCAGAGGACAAGGGCGGCAAGGACTTCTGGGAGAAGGTCTGCCTGGTCACCAGCAAGGACCAGAACCTTACCAAGGCCCACGTGAAGTACCTGGAAAGCCTGCTCATCCAGAATGCCGGCGAAGTGGGGCGCTGCAAGCTGATCAACGGCACCGCCCACGAGTACATCAATCTCCCCGAGTCGGATCGCGCCGATATGGCGTTCTTCATGGAGCAGATTCGTACCGTGCTGCCGGTGCTGGGCCTCGACTTCCTGCGGGAGACCTCGCGCCCCTCGCGTGCCCCTGAGTCGGCTCCGGTTGCCGAGCCTGAGGCCTCGCCGCGCTTCAACCTGGAAGTACCGAGGCATGGCATCCGCGCAACCGGGCAGGAGATCGACGGCGAGTTCTACGTCTTCAAGGGTTCCCTGGCCCGAGGCAGCTGGGTCGGCACCGAGCGCGGCTACCAGAGCCTCTATAACCAGCTCTGCGAGGACGGGATGCTGGTGGATGGTAACAATGGCACCCGGGTGTTCAGCGAGGACCAGAGCTTCAGCAGCCCCAGCGCCGCTGCGGCGGTGGTCTCTGGCCGTAGTGCCAACGGCCGAACCTCCTGGAAAGCGGAAGACAGCGGCCTGACCTACGGCGAGTGGCAGGATCGGCAGGTGAGTGCCGCAGCCTCCACCGGCAAATCAAGGAGTGAACTAGTGTGATTGATTTTATGGTGAAAACCAGTGCGAACAGCCCTGATCGCAAGTGGAAACGAATGAGATTGGGGCAGCTGGACCTTCTTGAGTCGGACCTCGAAGATGTGGTTTTCAGGAATCACGAGCTTCTTTGTCTTGAGAGAATTGGCCTGATCGTTGACGATATTCATCTGGTGAAGCAAGCCGGCGTGCTGGATCCTATGGGATATAAAAAATACCCTGATTTAATGTTTCTTACTGACCGTGGTGATGTCGGAATTGTTGAAGTAAAGCGCTTTGGTAATAGAGAGCTCAGAGGGAGAAATGTAATATCGCAAATCCTCGATTATGGGGCTACTCTGTGCAGCCTTGATGAGCGAGCTCAGGCTGCGCTGTTTTCTCAAGACCTACCTGATTGCACTCGGCTTGAAGATGTCGCCTTCAAACTAGTGGGTGACTCCAACCGGGCGCGTTGGGTAGCACAAAGCTACAGGAATCGGCTATCTCAAGGTCAGTTGCATTACATTATTGTTTGCGATGAAGCACCTGAAGGTCTTTCGGGCTGGATTCGATCAGCCAGCAGGAGCGATGCAACCGATTATCAGATTAGTGTTCTGGAAATCTCTCCATTTCAAGACAAAGAGTTTTCCGAAGAAATTATGTGGCTGTCTCAGCCAGTTGCTCGTACTGAGACTATTCATCGAACAACTGTGCAAGTTATTCGGGATGATGATAACGGACAGCTTTCGATCAATGTTTCAAGTGAATCGCCTGAGACTATAGCAGAGCGTGCAGAATCTGAGGCTCCGTCTGAAACTTCCGGCCAGCGTAAATTGCGAAATGCCCTTGAACAGCTCTCCGAAGAGGCAGGATTATCGAGTGACATGGTTCGTATGGCATTGAGCCGAGCACATCATGAGGCGCTCCAAACTGACTGGGAGAAAGTTTTTGACCAGTTTGTGAACCCGGCTAGCAATCGGGTGGCCTTTTTGCGCGGCAGGAATAAATCAGGCCTTCTAGAAGGTCGGTACGGTATAAATTTGGCGCAACCTTGGAGGCCCAGTGTTTTTGTTGGTCTTTATTTCTCGTCTTACGATCATCGCGTGGAGCCAGTTGGTAAAGGTCGAGGAGGAGACTTTTCTATTATCCTTGATGTTGCGAATGACTGGGGTAAACGCAATGGATTCTGGGAGGCGCCTGAGTTTATGGCGCTCTGCAACCGGCTGATTCAGGAGCCAAATGGTTGGACTATTTCTCAGGGAACTAACCCATGGCACCCACTGATGATCCACCGCCCGCTGGCAGACGTTTTGAGCAGTGCCACCTGTGAAGTGGATATTGTATCTCGCTGGTTCAGCTCTGCAAAAGAAGGTCTGAATATGCTTGTTGGTGGTGGGGAGCTCCAGGCGCTAAGGGATCGGCTGGAAAGTGAGGGTCAAGAGTAAAGCATTTCATGTGCGGCCGCTTCGCTCTCTACAGTAACTTCCCCTGCCTGGCGGTATCCCTCAGGCTGCTGCTAGTTGAAGGTGATCATCTACTGGCTGGTAAGCACCCAGGTCAATCGGCCGGTGAAAGATGATCCGTCGCTGATTGAGCCCATCACTCCCGCAGCACCATAGGCGTCGCCCTCGACAAGGAACAACCTTATGAACCAGGTTCACCCCATCCTCAGTTCACAGTTTCGCGACGAAGAGGTCCAGGCTGCCATCGAGAACTACCTGCAGGCTCGCAAGCGAATCCTGACGCTGGGCCGCGAAGTGCCGGAGCGGTTCGGCGGCAACGACAATATCATTGGACGCATTGGCGAGTTCATCAGTCTGCGCTTTCTGGAGTCGCTCGGTCAGCGACCCGAGAAGGTCCCCGGCACCTCGAACCCGGGGTATGACCTGGTTGAAGGAGCTTGCCGCACCCAGGTGAAGGCGATCACTCAGGAGAACCAGCGCGGTCGCAGCGTGCGCCTGACGCCCGGCTGGACGCAATTCCTGCTGATTGAGCTGGGAGAGCACTACACGCCCGCGCGCATCGGCCTGATCAGACTGGAGCAGCACCAGCAGGCCATTGCCGATGGTATCTCCCGCACTGCTACGCCTATGGTCAGCCTGAGCATGCTCGGCCCTAGGGGGCTGATCGGGCGTTACGGGAGGGTGTTCACCGGCCCTCAGATCCAGGTCTGACACCGGCCCATTTTCTGGCCTTCGCCCTCGGTAGTGCCGGCCAACCCGTGCGCCACAGCGGAGAGCGGTTGGTGTAGCACAGGTCTCAGGTGGTGGAGATTCCGGCAGTGGTTCAGTAGCTACGCGTACCTAGGAGGCAGAGGAGGGGTGATCGGCAAGACTTGGCTTGGCAGACGCCGGCCCGCCGTTTTATACTCACTCGTAACAACACCCCCCACGCCTCTCTCGGAAGCGCACCTTGGGGGGTTACTTTTTTCTGGAGGTCGGTCGTGCAGTTCAACAAACCCCCGCTGAGCTTCGATGACCAGCTCGATCGGCTCATCCAGCGGGGGCTGACGGTGCCGGACCGCCAGCGTGCTCTCCACTACCTGCGCCATCTCAACTACTACCGGCTGGGCGCCTATTGGTTGCCCTTCGAGGCCGATCACCAGACGCACCAACTGCGCCCCGGCACCACCCTGGACGATGTGCTGAACCTCTACGTTTTCGATCGTGAGTTCCGCCTGCTGGTAATGGACGCCATCGAACGCATCGAGGTCTCGATCCGGACCCACTGGCTTATCACATGGCCCACACCCATGGACCTCATTTCCATTTGGACGATTCGTGGTTCAAGCCCCGTTGGCGCTATGCGGAACAGCGCCAATCACTGGAGCGTGAGGTTCGTCGCAGCCAGGAAACCTTCATACGCCATCTGCGTACTACCTATGATGAGCCGCTGCCCCCGATCTGGGCGCTGGTGGAGATCATGACTTTCGGGCAACTGTCGCTGTGGTATGCCAATACCCGCCATCGTCGTGATCGCAATGCGGTGGCCCGCGAGTATGACTTTGATGAGAGCGTGCTCACTTCGTTGCTTCATCACCTGAGTTATGTACGCAACCTCTGTGCCCACCATTCCCGCCTGTGGAATCGGGAATTCACCCTGCTGCCCAAGCTCCCCACAGACCGTCCCGCTGCCGTGCTGGAAACCCTGCATGTTGATACCACTCGCCGAATCTATAATACCCTGAGCCTGATGCTCTATTTGATGGATGTGGTGAATCCACATCACCACTGGCGAGAGCGCTTGGTTACGCTGATCGACCGCCATGCGATCAATACACGAGAAATGGGGTTCCCCGATGATTGGCGTCATCGTCCCCTATGGGCGATGCATCCGCTAAGTAGTCTTCTACTCGTATCCCGGAAGCGTTAGGCTGTTACGAATAATTACGCCGGGCGCAGGGGATGACATGGCGGACAGCAGGGAAGGTCAGTTCCAGCAGGACATCATCGATGCCATGGCGGCCGGCGGCTGGAAGACTGGCCCGGCGAGCGGCTATGACTGCGCCTCGGCGCTCTACACCGAGGACCTGCTTGGCTATGTGAAGGAGGCCTGGCCGGACCGCTGGGAGAAGTTCTGCAAGGCCAACCCCCAGGCCCCCGAGCAGGTCTTCGTGAAGAAGGTTGTGCGCGAGCTGGATCGCGTCGGCACCCTGGAAGTGCTGCGCCACGGCTTTAAGGTGCCGGGCCTATCTGGTGAGCGAATTGCCGTTTGTAGCTTTCAGCCCGACCACGGCATGAACCCCGATTCGCTCGCCCGCTACCGCGCCAACCGCCTGCGGGTGGTGCCGGAGGTCTCCTACTCGCCCCACGCCCGAGAGAAGGTAGGGGCGGCGAGAGCTACAATCCCCGCCTCGATCTGGTGCTGTTCGTCAACGGCATCCCGACTGCCACCCTGGAGCTGAAGAGCCAGTTCAAGCAGACGGTGGAGAACGCCAAGCGGCAATACCGTCAGGATCGGCCGGTGAAGGACCCCATCACTCGCAAGCCGGAGCCGCTGCTGACCTTCAAGCGCGGCGCCCTGGTTCACTTCGCGGTGAGCCAGGCCGAGGTGGCGATGACCACCAAGCTGGCCGGCAAGGACACTTACTTCCTGCCCTTCAACCGTGGCACGGAAGAGGGTGGCGCCGGCAACCCGCCCGCACCGAACGAGCAGAGCTACGCCACCGCCTATCTATGGGAACAGGTGCTTGCTCCGGACGCCTGGCTGAAGGTGCTCGGGCGATTCCTGCATCTGGAGCGCAAGCCAGTGGAAGACTTCCACGGCCACCGCGCCACCAAGGAGACACTGATCTTCCCGCGCTACCACCAGTGGGAGGTGGTCAACCGGCTGATCCAGGGCACCCTGGCCGAGGGGCCGGGGCGGCGCTACTTGGTGCAGCACAGCGCCGGCTCGGGCAAGTCCAACTCCATCGCCTGGGTCGCCCACCAGCTGGCCAACCTCTACGCCGAAGACGGCACCAAGCTGTTCAACTCGGTGATCGTGGTCACCGACCGCACCGTGCTCGACAGCCAGCTGCAGGACACCATCTACCAGTTCGAGCATGCCCACGGCGTGGTTTGCCCGATCACCCGCGACATCGGCAACCAGAGCAAGTCGGAGCAGCTCGCCGAGGCCCTGGCCAGCAACACCCGAATCATCATCGTCACCATCCAGACCTTTCCGGCATTGTTCGACGCCCTGGACAAGCGTCCTAACCTGGCCGAGGGAAACTACGCGGTGATTGCCGACGAGGCCCACTCCTCCCAGACCGGGAGCTCGGCCAGCAAGCTCAAGGCCCTGCTGGCAGCCGCAGGAGAGGCCACAGGGGACGAGGACGGGGAAATCAGTGCGGAGATGATGCTGGATGCCGCCGTCGCCTCACGACGCCCCAGCGAGCGAATCAGCTACTACGCCTTCACCGCCACGCCCAAGGCCAAGACCCTGGAGCTGTTCGGCCGCCCGCCGGATCCAGACCTGCCGGCCAGTGCCGAGAACAAGCCCGAGCCGTTCCACCTCTACTCCATGCGCCAGGCCATCGAGGAGGGCTTCATCCTCGACGTGCTGCAGAACTACGTCACCTATGCCACCGCCTGGAAGCTCGCCCATCCCGACGGCGAGGAGCAGGAGGTGGACTCCAAGAAGGCCTCGCGGACCCTGGCCAAGTGGGTTCGCCTGCACCCCTACAACATTGCCCAACGGGTAGAGGTGATCGTTGAGCACTACCGCGACAATGTCCGTCACCTGCTCGACGGCCAGGCCAAGGCCATGGTGGTCACTGCCAGTCGCCAGGAAGCGGTGCGCTACCAACTGGCCATGCGTCAGTACATCGAGGAACAGGGTTACGGTGACGTTCACCCCATGGTGGCATTCTCGGGCAGCGTGCTACCTGACGAGGTGATTCCCGAGGAGGTCACCGAGACCAGCCGGCTGCTCAACCCCGGGCTCAAGGGCCGCGACCTGGCCGAGGCGTTCGACACCGACGACTTCAACGTGATGATCGCCGCCAACAAGTTCCAGACCGGTTTCGACCAGCCCAAGCTGTGTGCCATGTACGTGGACAAGAAGCTCCAGGGCGTGGACTGCGTGCAGACCCTTTCGCGGCTCAACCGGCTGTTCCCCGGCAAGCAGACCTTCATCCTCGACTTCTACAACGACGAGCAGGAGATCCTCGCCGCCTTCGCGCCCTACTATCAGAAGGCCGAGCTGGCCGACGTCTCCGACCCCCAGGTGGTCATCGACCTGCAGCGCAGCCTGGATGCCAGCGGTATATACCACTGGCCGGAGGTGGAGGGCTTTGCCAAGACCTTCTTCGATCCCAAGGCACCGGCATCGAGCCTAAGCTACCACTGCCGGCCCGCCCAGGATCGCTTCAAATATCGCTACCAGGCGATACTCGAACAGCTGCAGACCTGGAAGGAGGCACGCCGGGTCGCCGAGCAGAACGGCAATGACAAGGGCCTCAAACGCGCCGAGCAGGAGCTCAAGGACGCCGGCACCACCCGCGACGAGCTCGACCTGTTCCGCAAGAACCTGCAGAGCTTCGTGCGCACCTACGAATTCCTCAGCCAGATCGTCACCTTCGATGATCCCGAGCTGGAGCAGCTGTGCGTCTACGCCCGCCACCTCTACCCGCTGCTGCGCACCGACCGGCTATTGGAAGAGGAGGCCATCGACGTCAGCGAGCTGGAGCTGACCCACTACCGGCTCACCAAGCGCGAGGAGAAGCGGCTGCGCCTGGAAGAGACCGAGGGTGACTATGGCCTCCAGCCGGTCAGCGAAGTGGGCTCAGGCAAGCCCTTTGATCCCGAGAAGCAGCGGCTGGCCGAGATCATCGACCGGCTCAACGACCTCTACGGCGCCGAGGTCAGCGACGACGACAAGCTGCACTTCGCCAACGGTATCGCCGACCGCATCGAACGTGATGAGTCAGTAATGGCCCAGGTACGCAGTCACAGCGAGGACCAGGTCATGCACGGCCTTTTCCCGAAGAAGGTCACTGATGCCGTGCTCGATGCCTTGAGTGATAATGAAAAGCTCTCGCTGCCAGTACTGGACAACGATGAGACTGGCAGGCAGTTCGCGCTGTTGATACTAAACCTGCTGGTAGACAGGTTCAGTCAAACCACCCCAAGGCTTGAACAATGACAGGTTTCGACCCCAAGCGGACATGCCGGCAAAGGCAGCGAGCACGTTCATTGGGGATATGCAGCATGCACGATGATTGGTGTTACGTAGCCGAATTTTAATTAATCCCAACGGATTTCAATAGATAGAGAGTGGTCGAGCGCGCAGCATAAAATTATTAAACACGCATGTACGTTCAAGTGAAATATGGAGTATGGAGTATGCATACATAATGCAGATGTTATATGCAGGGAGTGAAATGAGGGAAATCGCATTCTTAATTTTGGGCTGGCTGCTTGGTTTACTGAGTCCCTTGATCGTGGATGCGGTTCGCCGAAA
Organism: Halomonas sp. BC04; assembly: GCF_000568385.1. Taxonomy (NCBI): domain Bacteria; kingdom Pseudomonadati; phylum Pseudomonadota; class Gammaproteobacteria; order Oceanospirillales; family Halomonadaceae; genus Halomonas; species Halomonas sp. BC04. The sequence continues at coordinate 22,479 of NZ_AZQX01000263.1, read as the reverse complement.
GCGTATCAGACGAGATTTAGTCAAGGCAATCAAGACAGAATCTGAGGATCTACAATCTCGGGTAGTAGTTAGCAGTTTTTTGCTAGCTCAGCGCTACGGTGATCTTTCACGTGAATACCTAAATTGGCTCAGTCCTAAATTGCAGGCCTACAGGGGTTGTGAGCCTATTCAAAGAATCAGGGATCTTGTTGATCACTTGATATCTGCGCCCGACGAAGAATTTAACGCTATGCGGGAACATATGCGGGCTGAGCCAGAGGTTGGTTTAAGTCTTAAAAGGTTTAGCGCAAGTCTAATTGAAACTGCTGCTCCGCAGATAATTCATTTTCCGTCGGAATATCAAAGACGCATCCATGAGTTTAAGAATCAGATGTACGCCATGAATCAAGAGATTGAGCGGGCGACCGTATCTCTCGACAGGACATTCGACTCAAGCTTATCTGATGAGAACCACGAACGCGTAAAAAATGACTTAGAGTCGAAGTATATATTTATCCAAGGTATGTGTGAGCGGGTCGCCGATCGCCTTCAGGACATTATAGATTTCGACATAAAAAACATATAACCATGGGCTGCAGCCGACCGGTTTTCCACTGTCGCTCCAAACCGGCGGCTGAGCACAGGCGTTAGCTGTTCAAAAGGAAGAATCATGAACATTCGACAGCAAATTGTACAAAGTAATATTGAGAAAACAGCTAGTCACCTGGAACTGGCTGAGGATGAAGCCTTTACAAGACTTGCCCATTCTTTGATCACTGATCAAAGCCTTCATTCATTTGAAGAAAGTGAGCTCGTTGACGGAGGGCAGGATAAGCAAATAGACGTCATAACAGTAATTGATGAAAATGATGAAGCTTATATTTACATACTCCAAGTAAAGAATACACAGTCTTTTGAATCCAATATCCTCATCCAAATGAGAAATGGATTGCAATGGATTTTTAATAAAGCCAGGAAAGATATTTCGGGTCTTTCGAACACCAACTTCAAAGATCAAATTTTAAGCTATAGAGCCTTGCAGAGCTCAATTGGTCCATCAAATATACATGTTAGAGTTTCCTATGTAACGAATGCTCCAGGAACAGATGTTTCTGTTGAGTGTAAGCAGGAAGAGAAAAGCATAGTAGACGAATATGATAATGAAGTTTTTTCTTCTTTTAAATTCGAATACTGGAGCGCGGATGAAATAGTAGATCGAATAAATGCATTAGAAAAGAAAAATAAGAAAATTAGCGCTGATATAAAAATGAGATACGATGCTAATGCGCCATCATTGATAAAATATCAAACACAAGGATTAACTGGAATCGTATGCTCAGTACCAGCTACAGAAATAGCTAAAATAGTGAATGACGATAAAAACGGATATGTTTTTGATTTAAATATCAGAAAATACTTAGGAAATAGAGGTAGTGTCAACCCCGAAATTCTATCTACGTGTTCCAATGCTGATACTAGCTACTTGTTTTGGTTCTTAAATAACGGGATTACAATCGTGTGCGATAAGGTCGACCCCGTTACAGACCCTGATGACCCTCACGTAAAACTTACCAATATGCAAATTGTTAATGGCTGCCAAACCGCTTCATCCTTGGCCAGAGCAGGAAGAGAGGGAGTGCTGCAGAAGGATGCACGAGTCATTGTTAGAATATATCAAACAGATGATACCGACCTTGTTGACCGGATTGTCTTGACCACAAACAATCAAAATAAGATATCTGGGAGAAATTTAAGATCCAACGATGAGGTGCAAATAGATATTGAAAAAGGGTTTCAGTTCTACAATTTGTATTACGAGAGAAAGCCAAGGCAATACGACAACATCGAGGGTATCCATAAAACGGCTATTATTTCAAATGATGTAGCTGCCACTTCATATCTTGGCATTGTCCAGAAACGATGTAGCGATGCTCGCAGCAGAAAATATAAAGTATGGAGCGAGTTTTACGAAAAAATATTCACTGGTGGCATAGTTCAGCCATTGGTTCTTTCCTCTTTGATTTATTCAAATGTAAAAAGTGAATTAAGAAGCAATTCGTACGTAAAGAATGATAATGAAAAACGCCGGTACATTTCTAAGAATGCATCCTTTCATATATCCAGAATAGTCTCGTATATCTTTAGAGGGTCTGACTCGTGGTTAGACACCGAAAAACTGGACAGTGAAATTGCTGAAATACAAGAAGGGAAAGTAGATTTTGTGAATCTAACAGAAGAAGCATTTGATATTCTATTGGCTATTGTGGATATCGACAAAGACCTGAATGCGGAATTAAAATCTTCCTCACTTGACTCTAATATAAGTAAAGAGCTGCATGTTAATCACAGCTAACAAACAAAGGCAAGGGACGCAGCAAGCTGCGCTCCTGCTTTGGGCGTTAAATTTTTTGCCCGGGGGTCATCATTGAAGAAATTGTTTAAGTATATGTATGAACCAAGAGATATCTTTAGTGATGGGTTCATCCGACTATCTCAGCCAACAGTTTTGAATGACCCATTCGAGGCTTCATTCTGCAAGGGCAGCTTAGAAGAATTAGCCGGCAATTTTGATTATCCAACGGCCCAAGATCCAGAATTCGGCGATTTGAGCTTTTCTCAGTACATCGAGATGCGGATGCATAATATCGGTGTTATATGCTTTTCAGAAAACAAAGAGAATCTATTGATGTGGGCTCATTATGCAAACGAGCATAAAGGGCTTGCCATCGGCATAGTGTCTCTTCCAGGTAACGGTTCCATTTTCCAGAACCTGTTCAGAGCGGATTCTATTATAAATTCTTCCTGGGGTGAGGAAAACTCACCGTTTGATGGAATTCCTAAGCCGGTTTCCTACAGGAAGGGGCTGCGATACAGAAATGACAAATTCGACTATGATTACTCGAATATCTCAGTGGAAGGTGCTGATAGAATACTACATGAAGTTTTTATGCAAAAAAGTGACGAATGGATTTATGAGCAAGAGCACCGAGTTGTCCTTAGATTAGAGCAATCAGATCGAGTAGTTCTTGAAAGTATTGACCTTATACCTAGCGAGCGTGTTAGAGACCGAGTTTCGTCTGCAGAGTGGTCATTTGTCGATCCGAATAGTGGCCGAGCTGTAATTAATCTTATGGATATTAAAGATGATTTCGAACGGGTATCCGTTTCGATGCATTTGGCGAAGTTAAGCCGTAATCCCGAGGTAGTGTATTTAATGAAGTTGTCATCTAGTAGCATCAACAATTGCTTGTTTGGACTTAGATCGGATCTTGATAAGAAGAATGTCATTGGGGGGTACGCATCCTCTACAGGGTATCTAGATGTTTGGAAAGCAAGAAAGAACCTAGATTACTATAGCCTCGATTTCCAGGAAATATAACAAGGCTAAGCACACCAACAGCTTTTTCGTTGCGGCTTCACCTCCACTATAAAGCTGCGCGTGTTGGCAGCGTTATACCAGGAAAATCTCAATGGCCGCTTCTGGCCGGATAGCGACGGCCTAGAGGCTAAGCCGTCGCTGGCCTCGCTATACCTCTGTCTGCTCAGCCATGGCCAATGCATCATCCACCTCAATCCCTAGGTATCTTACCGTGCTTTCGAGTTTCGTATGGCCTAGGAGCAGTTGAACGGCTCTCAGGTTTTTGGTTCGGCGGTAGATAAGCGATGCCTTGGTGCGTCGCAACGTGTGGGTACCATAGGCCGAAGGCTCTAGACCAATAGCGGTTACCCAAGATTTAACGATACGCGCGTACTGCCGCGTAGACAAGTGACACGAGTTACTCAGGCGACTTGTAAACAAGTAGTCATCGTTACGGAGATGTGCGAGCTTCATCCACTCTTCTAAGGCAGTGCGAGTCTGTTCGGTTATCTCAAACTGTACTGGCCTTTTCGTTTTCTGCTGCGTGACGATGGCTCTTGAAGACACATGGTTGCCATGGGATACATCTCGCACGCGTAACTTGACTAAGTCACAGGCTCGCAGTTTGCTATCGATCGCCACCTCGAATAGCGCGAGCTCTCGCGTCTTGGCAGCAAGCTTCAGCCTGACACGAATGGCCCAAATGTCTTTGAGGCGAAGCGGTTTTTTCTGGCCAACCAGCTTACCTTTGTTCCAGGTCTGGCGGGTAGCTGTTTTTGATGTGTTCATGGTATGGACCTCCTCGGGTGGAGTGTATAGGATGGTCCAGAACATGCTCGACGTGTGCTGGATCTTTGAATCGGTCAAAAACGGTCCCAAAGCGGACGCCCCGAAAAATACTGCATGCGCGTTTATTAAATATCAGAGCATCCGATAATTCCTGTTAGGAAATAGACAGCATCAAAATGACAGCCGATGACTTACTCCAGCACCTTGCGAATGCTTACTTCAAAGTACTGTCATCTACCGACTGGACTGATCCGGTGGTCGTTTCCGGGTTACGGGAGGGACTGAACAAATTCCTTTCCAATGCACACCTTGCACTCTTTAAAGGCGAGAACAAATACCACAAAACGCACTGGACGAGCCAAGGCGCGCTTGAACAACTTGAGCGGCGCGATCATCGCGACCTTGTGTGGGAGCATTTGGTTCCGAAGACGAGGTACATACAAGGTCCTTGTGAGCGCTCCGCTCGACAAGGGACGCTGACTCCCGAATTCATCGAAGAGTTGCTTGAAAAGTATTGGCACTTAGCCACTATCACCAAGCAGGAGGACCGAACACTTCACCCGCTCCAGATGCCGAACGAGTGGGATATGGAAAACATACGCGCGCGGTACGAAGCGGTTGGAATCAAGCTGATTCCCAACCCCTTCTTCACAAAGCTGTGTGAGCCCAGACGCAGGCCCGGTACTTAACAATCCGCTGCAGCCGAAAGTGGCTAAGCATGATGAGTTATATTATTGTTCTTTGTATGTCCGCTTTTGGCCAGAAATGACCTGGAGCGCAGCACCTACCGCGAGCATTACGGCTTTCTGTGGCGCGACAGCGAGGTGGAGTACGATGGCGACCTCGTGGTTTTCCTCGACCGCCAGGATGTTTTCGCCCGCGAGCCCTTTTCCGCCGTGTTCCAGAATCGTGATGCCGGCACTATAGCCTGTGCAGCTCTGGAGGGGGTCACTTCACCGCTGCCACGGTTGACGTTCTCGACGGTGGTAGCGTCAGCGACCGCCTGCCGGAGATAGAAGCCCTAGCCGACTATTGGCAGTGGCTGGCTGAGGCCTACCCGGCACGCCACGCCTGCTGATGAGAGACTACAACCTGGCGCAGTAACATGACGGCTGGTCGCCTCTGCGCGACCTTGCTGGTCGACGATGTCTTGCTTGCGCCGGTTCAGCAGATCATGCCGCAATGAGTCGGCACTCGGCGAAGGTGAGCCGGACGCAACTATTCGATCCGGCGGGGACTCTTCGTCTTCAACATCGCAATCAGGTAAATCGTCGGCCAGCTTTAGAATCTCGCTGTGAGTCATCAGATGCCGCCACCCGGTGTCGTCAGCGATGCCGGCCAGCGCCAGTAAAATCCTCAGCGTACCGCAGGCGGCTTCCAAGCTTGCAAAGCTTGCTGGACGGCGCTCCCAAGCATTTTTGTGCTCGTTATCGCTAAGTTCCGCCAAGTCAAGGCGCGTCAATGGCGGGAAGTCGAGGTTGCTTTCGTCCGGTAGCCTGGATTGTGTAGGAATGTCCGGCCTCGTCTCCTTCAGCTCGTCCCTAGCTGATGTGCCGACCCTAAGGTGGTGACAATTTTTCTCTATAATATAATTTTTTTTGGTTAAAGTGGTGACATTAGGCATATCATCAGAAAATCTCCTTTCTTCAAATAGTTAGGTCTATGTCACCATAGGGTCACCTGCCCTGTAGAACTGGATCGCCCTTTCCAACGAACTGAAGGCTCTCGATATCACCATGGGTACGCCCGCCTTCAAGCTCCAGCACCTGGTGGGCCAGGGTCGGATTCGCCTGCTCTCGAGCAACTACGAGCTCTACGGCGATATGAGCCAACGGGTGCAAGCGGTGCTCGGGGAGTTTTCTGCCGGAGTCGAGCCCTACAGCATCGATGAGATGTTCGTGCGCTTCGACGGCTTCGAGCCAGGCCAACTGCTCGAGCATGCGCGGCAGCTCCATCATAAGGTGCGACAATACACCGGCATTCCCGTCTGCGTCGGGGTCGCTCCCACCCGCACCCTGGCCAAGCTGGCCAACAGGGCAGCAAAGAAGATCCCCGCCTATGACGGTGTCTGCGTGCTACGGGCCGAGAGCGTTGAAACCCGCGCCTTGCTCCGGCGCTTTGAACTGGGCGACCTCTGGGGCGTAGGCCGACGGCTGGTCGAGCGCCTCGCCGTGCTGGGGATTCGCACCGGCTGGGATCTTGCCCAGGCCGACCCCAGGAGGATACGCCGACAGTTCGGCGTCACCCTCGAGCGCACCGCCCTGGAGCTGCGTGGCACCCCGTGCATCGAGATGAACGACGCCGATGAGGCCCGCCAGCGCATCATGACCAGCCGCTCGTTCGGCAAGCTTACCGACAACCTGGGCGAGATTCGCGAGGCCATCCGCCAACACGGCCAGCGAGGCGCCGAAAAGCTGCGAAGCCAGGGCAGCCTTGCTCGCGCGGTACTGGTGTTCCTCAAGACCAATCCATTTCGCAACGATCTGCCCCAGTACTCGCCAAGCCTGGCAGTCGAACTGCCCCGCCCCACCGATGACAGCCGCGAGATCCTCTGTGCCGCCGGCCACGCCCTGCAGCGTATCTACCGCAAGGGCTACCGGTACCAGAAAGGTGGCGTGATGCTGCTGGACCTGATTGACGCCGACCGGCAGCAGCTCTCCCTGCTGGATACGCCACAGAGCGCCGCCGAGCGGCAGCGTAGCCAGAGCCTGATGACCACCATGGACGAGCTGAACAGACGAATGGGACGCGGCACCGTAAAACTCGGCACGCCCAGCCCGGGCGCTGCCTGGCACCTGCGCTGCGCCAGCCGCACGAACCGCTACTCGACCCGCTGGGAGGAGCTGCCAGCGGCACTGGCGAAATAACGGCCGTAATCAGAATAAACAGTGGCTCAGGCCGCTCGCCGCTGGGAACACAAAGCTGTACAATTTAATATATCTGTACAATTTGAGGTCAATCTCATGCCACGCCCCCTCGTCCTGGTGCTCGGCGACCAGCTCAGCCTCGACCTGCCCAGCCTGCGCGACCTGCCGGACGGCACCGTGGTGGCGATGTGCGAAGTGGCGGCCGAGGGACGCTATGTCCCCCACCACCCCCAGAAGATCGCCCTGATCCTGGCCGCCATGCGCCACTTCGCTGCGACGCTACGCGACCGGGGCCTTCACGTGCACTACAGCGCCCTGGACGACCCTGACAACCTCCAGTCACTGGTGCCCGAGGCGGAACGCCTCGCCGAGCGCTACGGCTGTGACGAGATTCGCATAGTGCGCCCCGGCGAGTGGCGGCTGTGGCAATCGATGAGCGAGCGAGAGAGTGCAGCCCTGCCCTGGCGGCTTCTGGAGGACGACCGTTTCTTTACCACCCCAGCAGCCTTCGCCGACTGGGCGCAGGGTCGCAGATCGCTGCGCCTGGAGTTCTTCTATCGCGAGCAACGTCGTCGCACCGGTCTGCTGATGGAGGACGAGGCCCCCGCGGGCGGGAAGTGGAACTTCGATCATGCGAACCGCGAGCCGCTGCCCGCTGCTCCTGACGTCCCCGAACCGCCGCGCCATGGCCGCGACGCCACCACCTCGGCGGTGCTCGACCTGGTGGCGGAACACTTCGGCGACCACTTCGGGACGCTCGATGGCTTCCACTGGCCGGTCACACGACGCCAGGCGCTGGTCGACCTGCGCCACTTCCTGTCCCGACTGCTGCCCACCTTCGGCTGCTATCAGGATGCGATCAGCGACACCGATCCGTTTCTATTCCACTCACGACTCGCCGCGGCGCTCAATATTGGGCTGCTCTCGCCCAGGGAGGTGTGCGAGGGGGCCGAGCGCGAATACCTCGAGGGCCGTGCACCGCTGAACTCGGTCGAGGGGTTCATTCGCCAGATACTGGGCTGGCGGGAGTATGTGCGTGGCCTCTACTGGACGCGAATGCCGGACTACAAGCGCGGCAACACGCTGGGTGCAACCGGCGACCTGCCCGCCTGTTACTGGAGCGGCGATACCGAGCTGCACTGCCTGAAGCGCGCCATCGAGATGACGCGCGACAACGCCTACGCTCACCACATCCAGCGGCTGATGGTGACCGGCAATTTTGCCCTGCTCTGCGACGTGGCCCCCGAGGCGCTGTGCGACTGGTACCTGGCGGTCTATGCCGACGCCTGCGAGTGGGTGGAGCTACCCAACGTGCTGGGCATGGTGCTGCACGCTGACGGGGGGCTGATGGGCTCCAAGCCCTACTGCGCCTCCGGGAAGTATATCGACCGTATGTCCGACCACTGCCGCCACTGCTGCTTTGACCCGAAGCTCGTCATCGGCAAGGACGCCTGTCCGCTGAACAGCCTCTACTGGGGCTTTCTGGAGCGACACGCCGACGCACTCGCCGGCAACCCGCGCATGGCACTGATCTACGGCTCGCTGGGGAGGATGAACGAAACGAAGCGCGCAGCGATCCGTGATCAGGCAAGTGCCTTCCTGGCCCAGTTGCCGCGAGCAACTGCCTGGCCTGACGACGGTGAGGAGCAGCGCATTCAACACATGACCGGCTATGCCGAGGAGGCTCCATGAGCCGACACGAAACCCTGGCCGCCAAGGCCCCGGTGACCCTCTACCATGACGGCCACTGCCCGCTATGTCAGCGAGAGGTGGCCTGGTTGGCCCGTCACCCCCATCGTGGGCGAGTTGATCTGGTGGATATCCAGGCACCGGATTTCGACCCCGGGCCGCTGGGCAAGCGTTTTGCCGACATGATGGGCAAGCTTCATGCCCGCGATGCCAAGGGGCGCTGGTTCATCGGCATGGACGCCAGCCGCGCCCTCTATGCCGTGCTGGGCTATCGCCGTCTGGTCTGGTTGAGCACCCTGCCGGGACTGTCGGCAGTGATGGATGGGGGGTACCGGTGGTTTGCCCGCCGCCGCGTGCGCCTGGGGCGCTGGGTGGCGAGACGACGAAAATCACCTCACTAACGACGTTATCGAGACGGCAGCCGAAGCAGAACGACCCCAAGCTGATGGCCAGGCGTCGAACCTGCCAATGCGCATGGGATGAATGCAGTGCGCGCTATGGGGCGACAAGGATACCGCCGCCGGCCAGGACGACCACCACCGCCCAGGCGGGCAGCTTCCATACGCTGAGCAGCAGAAAGCCCATCAGCGCCAGGGAAAACTCATGGGGGCCGAGGATGGCGCTGGTCCAGACCGGCTGGTAGAGGGCGGCACCAAGGATACCCACGACTGCCGCATTGGCCCCTCTCATCAGCGCCTGGGCGCTGTCCCAGCGACGGAAGCGGTTCCAATGGGGCAGCACCGCCACCAGCAACAGCAACCCGGGCAGGAAGATCATCACCAGCGCCAGGGCGGCAACGAGCAGGCCGCCGCCGAGCGGTGCCATCACCGCTCCCAGATAGGCGGCAAAGGTGAACAGCGGCCCCGGCACGGCCTGGGCGGCACCATAGCCGGCCAGGAAGTCGTCCGGGCTCACCCAGCCGGACTGCACCACCTCGGCTTCCAGCAGCGGCAGCACCACATGCCCGCCGCCGAATACCAGGGCGCCGGCGCGATAGAACGCATCCATGACCGCCAGGGTGGCGGAGGGGCTGGCCCAGGCCAGCAGCGGCAGGCCGATCAGCAGGACAACGAAGATGAGTCCTGCCAGGTGGCCGGCGCGGGCCGAGACGGGCAGCGGCAGATCGTGGACGCTGGCCTCGGCGTGGGCACGGCACAGTGCCATGCCAGCCAGGGCGCCGATGACGATAGCCGCCACCTGACCCAGGGAGCCGCTGACCAACACCACGGTGAAGACCGCAGCCAGGGCGATGCCGGCGCGCCGACGATCCGGGCAGAGGCTACGGGCCATGCCCCAGACGGCGTGGGCGACGATGGCAACGGCCGTCACCTTGAGACCATGGATGATGCCCTGGCTGACGGGACCATCGAGCACGGCAGCACCCAGGGCGAACAGTACCAGCACGACAGCCGAAGGCAGGGTGAAGGCCGTCCAGGCCGCCGCGGCGCCCCAGGGCCGGCGCGCATCAGCCCCAGGGCAAAGCCCACTTGGCTGCTGGCCGGCCCCGGCAGGAACTGGCACAGCGCCACCAGGTCGGCATAGGCTTGCTCCGAGAGCCAGCGACGGCGTTCCACAAACTCGGTGCGAAAATAGCCAAGGTGGGCGATGGGGCCACCGAAGGAGGTCAGGCCCAACAGCAGGAAGGCGCTGAAGACGTCTCTGATGCGCCCTGCAGGAAGTGATGGATGGCTCATCGACCGGGGTCCTTGTCATCGTTTTGCGAGGTATCGGTTCTCTCGTTCATGGCTTCACCGGCAAGTTCCAGCAGCTGTCGCCTGGCCACCGCCAAGCCTTCCCGGCCAAGGTCGGTAGCCCGGTAGAGTCTGCGATGGGCGCTTCCCTGGTAAGCTTTGCGGGAGGTCAGGTAACCCTTGCGCTCCATCGAGTGGAGCATGGGATAAAGTGTACCGGGACTCAGCCGATAGCCATGGTTCGCCAATTCGTGGATCATCCACTGGCCGTATATTTCATGCTCCGCAGCGTGGTGCAGGACGTGCAGCCTCACCAGACCGGCGAGCAGGTCATGATGCTCCATGGCGTTGACAGCCGAATGTAATTTTGATGACGATCCGATAACGAAAATCGATATCGAATTTCGTTTTATCACGTCAGCCCCTACCAATACAAAGCACCGTTGTCGGCTGATATGTGAGGAGGCCATTCCAATGACCAAGCATTCTGACGATTTTCTACGGCTGGCCAATGACGCCAGGCAGCGCATCACCGAAGTCTCTCCCGCCGAGGCCCGTGAGCGGGTTGCCGAGGGGGCCTTGCTCCTGGATGTACGTGATCGGGAAGAGTTCGAATCGGGTCACATCGATGGGGCCATGAATATCAGTCGAGGGACCCTGGAGATGCGCATCGGCGAGGTGGCACCCGACAGGCAAGCGCCTATCGTCTGCCACTGTGGGGGCGGCAACCGGGGTGCGTTGGCAGCTGAAACCTTGCAGAAGATGGGCTACACCCGGGTAGTCAGCATTGAGGGTGGCCTGAAGGCCTATGAGGCGGAAGACAAGTCCTGATGATGGGGCCTGCGTGAATCGGCACAAGAAGCAACGAATGCAAATATATTAGTATAATTATAGATCACTAGCGAATAATCGTGTTTGACCATGGTCAAGTAATCCGCGCATGTCTTTCCCTCTGCTTGCTGCACCACTGACGCTTCCTATACGTTGCCTTGGCTTGGTCAGTGCTACTGGCTTTTGAGATGGATCAGTAGGGGGAGAAAAATGAAAAAACATGTACTGATCATGGCCGTGTCTGGCGCGATGTTGGCGAGCGGCGCATGGGCCATGGATTATGACGATGTGCGGGATCGGGCCAACCGTGTGCTGGGCAGCGTCCAGGCCACACCGGAAGAGGACATTGTTAACCCTATCGCCGAACTGGGACAGGCGTTGTTCTGGGACATGCGCCTCTCCTCCAATGGCGAGGTGGCCTGCGCGAGCTGCCATTTCCAGGAGAACTGGGGCTCGGACAGTCGCGAGCGTTCGATCAACGCGCGCGGTGGCCGTACCATGCAGTCCCAGACCGTGTTCCATTCCATGGAGACTCCCGGGCTGCGCTGGCTGGCAGACCGTGAAAGCGGTGCGGCCCAGGCCATGGGTTCGATTACCGGCTCGATGGGCTTCGACAACCGTGCCGATATCCTGCCAGTACTCAAGGAGCATGGTTACGAAGAGCTTTTCCAGGCCGCCTTCCCCAACGACCCCGACCCAGTATCGGCGGAGAACTATGGCGCGGCACTGGAGTTCTATCAGACTACGCTGCGCACGCCCGCTCCCTTCGATGCCTGGCTCGAAGGTGACGACGACGCCATGAGTGAACTGGAAGTGAAGGGTCTGGATCGTTTCATGAACACCGGCTGTTCCGGCTGTCACAGTGGCGACCTGATCGGGGGCACCATGCTGCAGCGCTTCGGCGTGATGGAGAACTACTGGGAGCACACCGGCTCGCCCGAGATCATGTCCGGCTTGATGGATGCGACCGGAGAGGAAGCGGACCGCTTCTTCTTCCGCGTGCCGCTGCTGCGCAATGTGGCCAAGACCGGCCCCTACTTCCATGACGGTTCAGTCGACAACTTGCGTCGCGCTACCGCGGTCATGGCTCGCGTTCAGCTTGGCCAGGACCTGGACAGCCAAGCACTGGACGAACTGGTGGCCTTTCAGGAGGCACTGACCGGTGAGATACCGGTGAACTTCCGTCCCCCCGAAGGTATCCCGTTCGAGCTGCCCGAAGGCGTCGAGGTGGACTGATCGAGTCCGGCTCCTTCAGCATGCGACCATATGGCCGGCCTCAGGGCCGGCCATATGTCGTTAAGCGCCTGTGACGCATCGCCCGATGTGTGGCTCAGAAAGTCACCCACTCTTCCTCACTCGATGATGCGCTGCGGGAGGTAGACGGTGTCCGGCTCCCCACGAGGCTTGCCAGTGCCGGACGGTCGCCCCGGATATCGCTCTTGCGAAGGATGGCCTGCAGGTGCGATCCGTTGCCTGTGGAACCTTCGCGGATGGCCTTGATCTCGGCCTCCGAGAGAAAGGCTTGCGCGCTGTGGGAGAGCGCATGAATCTCCCGCTGCAAGGACTCGGTTGAGCGATTGTAGGTATGCATCGCCACCGAGCTCTCCTGGGTGCCCTGGTCAATCTGGGTGATCGCCTGGCTGATCTGGCCGATACCGTCGCTCTGCTCCTCGCTCGCCGCACTGATTTCGCCCATCAGGTCGTTGACCCGCTGACTGGCGCCGCGGATGCGCTCCATGGCCTGTTCGGCGTCGAGGGTATGCTTCTCGCCCTCACCGATGCCGCGCGGGCACGCTGGATCAGCTCCTGGACCTGCTTGGCGGCCTCTGCCGACTGGCTGGCGAGCTTTCTCACCTCCTGGGCGACCACCGCAAAGCCGCGACCGTGCTCGCCCGCCCGGGCCGCTTCCACCGATGCATTGAGGGCCAGGATGTTGGTCTGGAAAGCGATGGAGTCGATGGTGCCGACGATACCGGCCATGTTCTCGGCCTGGCGTGTAATCTCCTGCATGGAGGCGGTCAGCTGGCGCATCACCTCGTTGGCCTGGTCGACCTCTTTCAGGTTGCCCGTCGACGCCTGGCTGGCCAACCGGGCATTCTCTGCACTCTGGGAAACGGTAGTGGATATCTCCTCGGTGCTGGCGGCGGTCTGTTGCACCGCGGCGGCCTGCTGCTCGATGCGGCTGGCCATGGCGGAGTTGCTGTCGAGCAGCTCGTTGACCGACGGGCGCACCACGCCGACCCGCTGATTGATCTCACCGATCAGGAAGGTGAGAGAGCGGCGCATGAAGTTCAGCGACTCCAGGGTCTGGCCCACCTCGTCCTTACCGTTCTTCGGCATAGGGGACTTGAGGTTGCCCGCCGCCACCTGCAGGGTAAAGTTATTGGCGTTGACCAGGCTGCGGCGTACATAGGCGGCAATCCGCACGCCCAGGAGCGCCACGATCAGTCCACCGGCCAGTGCAATGAAAGTGAAGATCCAGCCAGTTGCTCCTCGAATTTAAAATTGAAGGCGGCGCTCTCCGCCCACTGGGCAAGCTCACCCTGCAGCGCATCGAGCTCGGCAATGACCGGACTCGATTCCTGCTGCACGAAGCGGGCGAAAGCCGCCTCCGCCTGCTGGATACGCCCGACCTGCAGGTGATCGGCGATCTCCACCATGGCACCGTTGGAGAGCCTGGCCATCCGTGCCTCCAACTCGTCACTCACCGGGATGCCGTGCGTAGAGAGTTCGGCACGCAGATCGCTCCAGGCACCGGCAAGGCCACTCGCCGCCTTGGACACCTCGGAGACTACCTGCGCCGTGTCAGCGCCGTTGCCGCCAATGAGCCCGGAAAGCAGCGCCTGCTGGCCCAGGAATACCTGATGCTCCAGGTCATAGGCCTGGACACGAAGTTCCGATCTTTCCTCATCCAGGCTCTGCTGCTGGATCATGTAGCCGCCGCCGATACCGGTGACACCCAGCAGTACCAAGGTCAGGGCGCTGATGCCGCCGATGCGTGCCCCCAGGCTGTGGGGATTGAAGCGGCTCAGCATGCCGAGGAGCCCGCGGCGATACCACTGGCCCTCCTGGATGACGTAGCGTTTGCCGCCTTCGCGTATGTCGCGATAGATCTCATCGGCCTGGCGCACCTCCTCCTCGCTGGGCTTGACGCGGATAGAGGCGTAGCCCTTGATCGTGCCGCCTTCGTTCAACGGAACCGCGTTGGCCCTGACCCAGTAGTGATCACCGTTCTTGCAGCGATTCTTGACCAGGCCCGACCACGACTTGCCGCTGCCCAGAGTCTTCCACATGTCCTCGAAGACGGCCTCAGGCATATCGGGGTGGCGCACGAGGTTGTGTGGCGAGCCCACCAGCTCATCAAGACTGAAGCCGCTGATCTCGATGAAGCGAGGGTTGGCATAGGTGATGTAGCTTTGGGTGTCGGTCTTGGAGATGAGCACATCATCCGGGGAGAGGGAGTGGTTGACCTGTGTGACCGGACCATTGTTTCGCATCGATCGTTCCTGGGATGAGAGCATGACAGTGAAGGTTTGGATTCTCGATGGTCGCCACCTACAGCCATCACGGTGCCCCTGATTCAAGGTGCTACCTGCTTCCTGCTATCATGCAGAGGGCGACAAATCTCATACAATAGTTTCACAAAATTCAAAACATGTACATGAGTATTCATGAGTTGCAGCTACCTTGAGCCGTGAAACCGACACCTTGGAATGCTTCTATCCAACTGATATTCATTTAAATATTGCAGAATCTGCCGTTCACCCGAACACTCCGATGGATAATGTCACATTCCGTGCCAGCCCCCACACCTCATCAACCATGACGGCTATCGACCATCGGCCAGTGCCACGGAGATCACCGGTGTCGATGGAATCGACTCGAAGTATCCCCTCCATAACTGCAGGCGCGAACCGCAAACGCGAGCACCGATCACCCGCCGAGAAGGAAAATGCCAGCCCGGATATCAATGCGCTCATCATGGATAGCAGCGATATGCGTGGGGAATATGCGTAGGAAGGCGCCTTGCGCACCTACCAGAAGGTGGCATTGCCGAGCCCCTGCCTCAATGGCCATCAAGTCATCAGCGGGTGCGAATCACATGGCGTCGATCGAGCAGCTTCGCCGAGAAACACGGCTGCTTATCAAGCTTGTCGAAGCCAGTGCAGTGACCCACTAACGCTGGCAACAGGCATGAAGAAAACCCTGAAGATACCTGGGCGCTAGAGACTGTTGCACGGCCTATTCCGGCAGAATGTATGGCAGCGCCATGAGGTCTTCCAAGGGCATGGGCCTGGCAAAGAGGAAACCCTGCAAGAGATCGCAATCGCGACGGATCAGGTCCTGCTGCTGTTCACGTGTCTCGACGCCTTCGGCGACCACCACCAGATCCATGTGGTGGGCCATGGTGATGATGCCCTGAACAATGGCGGCATTGCTGCGGCTGGTGAGAATGTCCTGGACGAAGGCGCGATCCAGCTTGATCTTGTGAATGGGCAGATCGCGCAGGTAGCTGAGGCTGGAGAAGCCAGTACCGAAATCGTCAATGGCGACCGTGATGCACATCCCGCGCAGTGTCCGAATCATCTCGATGGCCTGTTCAGCGCCCTCCATCAGGATGCTCTCGGTCATCTCAAGCTCGAGAAACCCCGGTGGAAGGCCTGTTTCGTCTAGGATGTATTGCACTTCGTCGAGGAAACCATCGCGGTGGAACTGCAGCGACGAGATGTTGACCGCCACCGGGAGCACACGCTCGCCCTTGGCTCGCAGGTCGGCCAGGCTCTGGCAGGCCTGTCTCAACACCCAGCGACCCAGGGGGATGATCTGGCCGGTTTGTTCGGCGATGGGAATGAAGATCCCAGGCGATATCATCCCATGCCTTGGATGATGCCAGCGGACCAGGGCTTCGACGCTGAGCACCTGGCCACTCGCGGCATTGACCACCGGCTGGTAGTAGAGCTCGAACTGGTTTTCACGCAGCGCGGTGTGGAGGTCATGACGCAGCATTAAGTGCTCGCTGGTGTGCCTCACCCCCTCTCGCTGGTACCACTGCCAGGTGTTGCGTCCCTGCTTTTTCGCCACTTCCACCGCTAGATCGGCATGCTGTAGCAGCTCATGGGCCTGCTTGATGTCCTCGTCGCTGCAAGCAACGCCAATGCTGGTACTGATGTGTAACGCACGCCCGTCGATTTCGAACGGGTGTTCCAAAGCCCCTAGGATGCGCTCAGCGGCGGCTACCACCTCTTCTCGGGCCCTGAAGCCAGGCATCAAGAAAACAAACTCGTCCCCGGTGAGGCGGGCCAGGGTGTCGGTGTGACGAAGCAGCTGACGAAGGCGGTCGGCGACGGCCATCAGTAGTTGATTACCGATGGTGAATCCCAGCCCATCATTGATCGCCTTGAATCCATCGAGATCTAGGTGCATCACCGCTAGCAGGCTCTGACTCTGCTGACTCAGGCGGAAAGCATGCTCGAGCTGATTCTCCAATGCGGATCGGTTGGGCAAGTCGGTGAGCAGGTCGTGGGTGGCCTGGTGAGCAATCTTGGCTTCCTGATTCTGCTGCTGAGTAATGTCCTCCTGGATGCCAATGAAGTGCGTGCAGCGACCGGCTTCATCGAAGACCGGATTGATGGCCAATCGATTCCAGAAGGGCGTGCCATCCTGCGGTAATTGAGCAACGTGACTTGCACCTCGGTACGGTGCGCCACGCTCTGGCGGATCCTGTCGATGGCTGCAGGGTCAGTCCCATCACCTTGCAGGAAGCGACAGTTTCTGCCCAGCACATCGTCCGGGGTATAGCCCGTCATGCGGTAGAAGGCCTCATTGGCATAGACGAGTGGCAGGTCGTGCCGCGAGGCATCGGCCATGAGGATCCCGTTGGGGCTGGCTTCGATGCCCCTTTGCAACAGACGAAGCTGGGCCTCCTGACGCTTGCGCGGGGTGATATCGTGACAGATGCCGTAGACGCCGACGATTTCGTCATCGACGGTCACCGGGAAGTTGGTGATCTCAAGGTGACGGGGGTGGCCGTCGGCATGGGCGCCCACTGTCTCGTACTGACGCGAGGCACCCGCCTTGGCGGCATCGAAGGCCGCCTGGGTCAGCTCGCGATAGTCGGGAGCGACAAACTCGTTGAAGTGGTGACCGATCAGGTCCCCTTCCGGGTAACCCGTGATCCGCTCCAGGGCGGCGTTGCCGCGCTGGAAACGGCCCTCGAGGTCGAACTCGTAGACCCCGTCGGGGTGATTCACGAACAGAGAACGGTGCCACTCGGCCAGGGTACGGTGGTGGCGGCTGTCACGGTCCCTGATCACCGCCAGGGCGATCAGGGCGGCGGCCTGGCGGAGCCGTCGCTTACTGAGTTCACTGGGGGCCCTGGCTTCTGGGAAATAGGTGCCGAACGTCCCCAGCAGCTCGCCCTGGGTGGTGATCACTGGGCTCGACCAACAGGCGCGAAGTCCCTCAGCAAGGGCCGCACCACGAAAGGCCTCCCAGCGCGGATCCGTCTGGATATCCTCGGTAATGACCTGCCGGCGCAGGTAGGCGGCGGCACCGAACGAGGCCGCCGAGGTGTCGGCGGGAACATCCTGGAGTCGATCGTAATAGGCTCGAGAGAAGCGTTGGCAGGGCAGCAGACTGAGGGTGCAACGCGACGGATCGAAGCTCATGAAGGCCACCAAGGCGCCGGGCAGCTGGATGCCGATCCAATCGGCGATACTATCCAGGGTGTTCTGCAGCGGTGCCTGCTGGGCGATCAGTTCGTGGATATCCTGCTGCGCTTCCAGCAGGATGAGTTCGTCGCTCACACCTAATCCTCCATGTCACTCCCCCCTGATGATACGAGGCGGTAAAGTTATTTCAGCATAATGGAGGAGGCCACTAGGCGAGACAAGTGAGTTGTCGAAAGACAAGCCATTCGTGTTACGTCTGCGATCAGGCGCATCAAGGCTTGAAGGGACAACCGAAGTCAGCACGGGCATGGTTTGGAAATGACCTGACGCCCACGATACTCACGGCGTGGTGACCTGGTTTCGTCCTGCCTGTTTTGCGCGATACATCCGGCTGTCCGCCGCTTCAACTACGGAGTCATAGGTGACACCATCGGGGCCGTACTGTGCAACACCGAGGCTCACCGTAAATCGTATTTGTGCCCCGGAAAGCGTAACAACTTCTCTTTCGGTGAGCTGCCGTAATCGCTCCGCTATTATCGCAGCGCCTTCGAGCGGCGTGTCCGGCAGGATCAGGGCAAACTCCTCACCACCTATTCGGCCAACCAGATCGCTTGGACGCAGCGTCATTTTCACCAGCTTGACAAATACTCTGAGCACTTCGTCGCCGGCTCTATGCCCATGGTCGTCGTTGATCTGCTTGAAGTGATCGAGATCGATCGTGACGAATGAGAGGGGTGCTCCGCTACGTTTTACGCGTTCCACTTCTGCTCTGCCCCGGGCCTCAAATTCCCGGCGATTCGCGCAGCCTGTGAGTGAATCTGTGGCAGCGGCAACCTCGAGCGCTTCATGCGCGTGCTGTAACTTCAGCAAGGCGTCGTCAGTTCGCGCCTTCTCCGCCCTGAGCTGTTCCATCATTTCTGATTGACTATAAACCCGAGAGAAGGAGCCCGTGGTCAGGAAAGCCTGGATGATACCATAGCTCAGTGCCATGAAGCCGGTCGCAAAACTTGCATGGGCCAGCCACCACATGTGACTCCAAGCCGCCCCCAGCAGGAACGCGAGAGAGGATTGAGAAAAGAACAGGACCGATAATGCGTAGATCGTCATCAGGGCGAGCGCATGCGGCGAACAACAATGATAACCCCACAACTCAACATGATGCTCATGGCCGCAATTTCCATCACCCATCGCGACGCCCCCGCCCACTCCGAGAAAGCCAACAGGTAGACAAGAGCATCGATGGCCACGAACGCACCGAGCCAGGCCAGCCAAAATCTTAAAGGTCGTGTTTGCAAGGCGGGTTGTTCTTGCCGCCCATATGCCAATAAACCAAGTAACAAGCACGACGCCATTACCAGCCGGGATGCCGGGCCATATAGGGTAAATAGCATAAGGTGGTCGTGTGAAAAACGTGTGAAGGCACCGTGCAAACCGTAGATGACGGTAAATCCGAAAAAGCCAAGCGCAAGCCAGCGCAGAAACAGTTCTCGAGTTTGGAGGTAGCAACGGTAAGTAACATAGGCGATGAACCCGCTCTGCAGCAGGGAAATTCCAATGGCAATTTCGTGAAAGCCATGATGCTCGAAGCGAAGCGAGGGGGCCTGAAAAAAATGCAGGTAGGTAATCGCAAAAGCTGGGACTAGCCCCAGGAGCAACAGGATCATCACCGCATACCCCTTGGCCAGGGTGCGGACGAAACTCGAGGGTTCGGAATCGCTCGAAGATGTCATTGGGCGGTCTCAATCTCCAAGCGAAGCACTATCGAAGGGTGTCAGGTACAGCGACCGATTTCTTGAGCACCTCGGCATAGACTTCAGTTTGCCATCCAGCTTCGCCAAGCTCCCAGGCAAGGCCTGTCGCGGAGGTAAGTCAGGCGCTTCCGGGTTGTCCAACAGGCTCCGAGACGATTCGGGGAAAGCCAAATGCACAGTATGGAGCAGATGCAGTTACGCTCAACAAAGAAAAAGCCGCTGAAATCAGCGGCTTTTATCGATATTCAGTGGCGGAGGGGGAGGCCGCCGCTTCCACACTTCACGGCGTAACACCCCACGTCAAAGCCTGCCCAAAACCCCCGCTATCACTGTATTCCTTGTGTTATCCCGCATCATGGCCTAACATCCAATTTAACCGCTTATGTTGGGTGGTTAGTTGGAGATACGAAGATGCCCAAGAAAGCCCGCGAAATGTCCGCCGCAGAGGTAAGGCGCCTCACCGACCCGGGGCTGTACGCCGTTGGCGGTGTGGCCGGCCTGCAACTGCAGGTGGCAAAGACCGGTGCTCGCTCGTGGGTGATGCGCGTCAAGATAGGAGACCGCCGCCGTGACATTGGCCTAGGGGGCTTCCCTGACGTACCCCTGGCAGACGCCAGGGCAAAAGCGCGAGTCGTGCGAGAGAAGATCGCCGCCGGCATTGACCCGGTAGAAGAGCGCCGCGTGGCTCGTCTGGCACTGCTGGCACAAACCCAGCGCATTACCTTCGATGAGGCCACCGAGAAATTCCTGACTCTGAAGCGCCACGAGTTCAAGAACATCAAGCACGCTGCCCAATGGGAGAACACGCTAGCGACCTACGCCTCTCCCGTCATCGGCGCAAAGCGCGTCGATGAGATCGCCCTGGCGGATATCGAGGAGTTACTGACCCGGGGCAACTTGTGGCTCACCAAGACCGAGACAGCGAAGCGCGTCCGTGGTCGCGTCGAGAAGGTGCTGGACTGGGCAACTGCTGGTGGCCATCGCACCGGCGACAACCCGGCCCGCTGGCGCGGCAACCTTGATGCCCGCCTGCCGAACCCTGGCAAGGTGGCGAAGAAGAGCCACCATTCCGCCCTTCCCATCGACGACATGCCGCGATTCATGAGCCATCTGGCGACCATGGAGGGCAGCGGCGCCCGCTGTCTTGAGTTCGCCATCCTGACCGCTGCTCGCTCAAGCGAAGCCAAGGGCGCCACTTGGAGCGAGATCGACCTGGATGCACGCCTATGGACGATTCCGGCCGACAGGATGAAGGCACGCAAGGAACATCGGGTACCGCTATCACGTGCCGCTGTGGCGCTCCTGAAAGCCCTACCAAGGCATGAAGGCACCAACCTGGTGTTTCCGTCTGCACGCAACAAGATGCTATCCGAGAACACCCTGACGGCTGTCATCAAGCGAATGGACGGCACGATGCCCGAAGGCCAGGGTTATCGAGATCCAAACACCGGCGGCATTGTCACCGCCCACGGCTTCCGATCAACGTTTCGCGACTGGGCTGGAGAGCGCACCGCCTACCCTGGCGACATCTGCGAGATGGCCCTGGCGCACGTCATCAAGAACAAGGCCGAGGCTGCTTATCGACGGGGCGACCTGCTCGAGAAGCGCCGCCGGCTGATGAAGGACTGGGCGCTATTCTGCGCCGAGGGCGCCACGCAAGGCAGCGTGACGCCAATACGAGCCCAAGAGGGCTGACAAGGTGGCCCAAGGGTGCGGACACACCCTAGGACCGACACATCGGCAACCACAGAGAGGACCGCCGACATGACCAATGATATTAGCACTCAACACCTGACCATCGACACTACCAGCCACATCGACGCAGGGCGGAACCGCAACCTGCTGAGAGGCACCTTCATGTTCCTGCAGCAAGTTCCCGCCCTGACCCACCAGCAGCGCATCGACGCCATGAGCTACATGAAGGGGCTGATTCGAAAGCGCGACGCCGAGCCGGCTGCATGGTCACGTGGTCCGAGCCGCGCCAAGTGGGTAGAGGCTCGAATCGAACGAGGCGAGCTCCAGACCGACGAGCAGATTGGTCGCGCCCTCACTGGCAACGAGGAGCCCGCATGAAACTCACCGCCTTGCAGATGACCGCCAACACTTAAGGCATGTCCTTTGTGGGCTTGGTTGTTGGGATCAGGGGGAAAGGCTTTCTTTCCTCCTGATTTTACAGGGATTGCGGCGGACTATGTTGATTCGAAACCTCCGACATAGCCTATCCACAGCATAACCTATTGTTTTCAAAAGGGCCATTTCAAGGGTATCGCAAGATTTTGTTCCCATTCTGTTCCCAAGGGTTTTCGAGAACATACGCGCGACGCGCATGCGTGCACGTCATGCACGAGGGAATCCTAGAATCCCTGGGGGGCTCGGAAAAAGGTAACAAAGGTAACGCCCTTCCAAATAACGCCTTAAGCCTATGAATATAAAGGGATTCGAACAGGTGTTCAAAAGGTAACAAAAAGGTGATGCAAAGGTAATGCGTTACCTTTTTGAAGGGTCACATCAGAGAAAATCAATATCCTTTAAAATCAGATACTTGTGATTGCGTTACCTTTTGCAGTACCTCTTGTTACCTTTTAAAGGTAACGCCTGAATCCTTATTTTTCAGATGTTTACGCGCCAAAAATCGCCGAATTACCTGCGTTACCTTTTTCCGAGACCCCCTCACCTTCTCAGAATCGCCAGGCACCACCCTTCTCCCCGAAAACTTGGCCCTGAATGCATAAAAACGCATGCAATCACAGGCACTTACGGGTGCTCTCACCGTCGGAATCACCGCTGGCTCGTATGAGTTGCATGCTCGCATGAAAAGAATCACGCGAAGAGCGCGGGCGGGGCGGGGTGACG
>NZ_AZQX01000262.1:0-6038 GCF_000568385.1 Halomonas sp. BC04 | reverse complement strand
CATGGGTGCGCTGGCGGCCTGATGGTGCCACTGGGCGGCATGCTGCGCGACCGCCCCTCTGCACGCTTGAGCAGCGACCTCTCGCTGCGCGCCGCGCTGGACGAGGCCGCCGGAGAGCGGGGATTCTGGCTGCTCTGCCTGGGCTTCTTCGTCTGTGGCTTCCAGGTGGTGTTCATCGGCGTGCACCTGCCGGGCTACCTGTTCGACAACGGCCTTGCCGTGCAGGTGGGCAGCACCGTGCTCGCGCTGGTGGGACTGTTCAATATCTTCGGTACCTATGCCGCCGGCTGGCTTGGGGGCATCTACTCCAAGCCGAGGCTGCTCAGCTGGCTCTATCTCACCCGGGGGGCGGTGATCACCGCCTTCGTCTTCCTGCCGCTGAGCCCCGCCAGCGCCTACCTGTTCGGCGTCGCCATGGGCCTGCTGTGGCTCTCCACCGTGCCGCTGACCAACGGCATCGTCGCCTCGGTATTCGGCGTGCGCCACCTGTCGATGCTGGGTGGCATCGTCTTCCTGTTCCACCAGCTCGGCTCGTTCATGGGGGTATGGATGGGGGGCTACCTCTACGACCTCACCGGCCACTATGATGTGGTATGGAAGATCGCCATCCTGCTCTCGGTGGTCGCTGCCCTGTTGCACTGGTTCATCAGCGAAGCACCCGTCAAGCGCCCGACGCCCACGGAGGTCCAGGCATGACCCAGATGCTTTTGCTCAAGCTGGTGGCCGCAACAACCATCGCAGGCGCCCTGGCCCTGGTCTGGTGGGGCTGGCAGGCCGCCGATGCCTCGCTGCTGCTGCTCGGTACGCGGCTTTGTTGAGCGTGGTTCGACAATCAGCTTCCTGAGTGACGCCCGGCACCTTCGGCCGCCATTCGCTTCAGGCTCTCCATGGCCTCCAGCGACACCTGGCGCCCTTCGAGCGAGATCAGTTCTTGCAACTGAAAACGACCGAGCACACGGCTGACAGTCTCGATGGCCAGCCCCAGATAGCTACCGATGTCACCCCGCGACATCGAAAGGTAGAAACAGCTGGGTGAGTAACCGCGCAGCCTGAAACGCTCCGAGAGCCCCAACAGAAAGCTTGCCATGCGCTGGTCGGCGGTGCGCCCGGAGAGCAGACACATCATGCGCTGATGATCGCGCAGCTCCTCTCCCATGCTGCGAAAGAGGCGGTGTTGCAGCGTGTGTGAGTCCTGCATCAGCGCTTCGAGCTGCAAGAACGGCAGCTCGCAGACGTATGTCGACTCCAGTGCCACCACATTGCCGGCACACTCCCCGCTACCGATGCCGTCCAGGCCCACCAACTCACCGGGAAGATAGAAGTGCGTCACCTGATCACGCGCATCCCCATGGACCTGCACCTGCTTCAGACTGCCTGTGCGCACCGCATAGAGATTGCTGAATCGATCTCCCTGATGCACCAGGACCTCACCCCGCTTGAGCGGGCGCGGCCTCTTGAGTAGCGCATCGAAACCGGCGAGCTGCTCCCCCTCCAGCCCCATGGCCAGGCAGCGTGAATGCAGGCTGCAGTGCTCACAGCGGGCACCGTCAACCGCCAGGGTTTGACCTGATACGAACGTCATGACCTCTCCTTGTTATTCACTTCAGTCACGCGTAGCAAAGTGGCCTGGCCACTCTGAAAAGCCACTTATCATCGACTTCTTCCAACGTGGATCAGCGATCGACATGTATCAAGGTAAATAAAAAAATTAAACAACGAACCCGCATAACCCACTGTCCAGAAAAGAAAAAAGCGCCCATGCCAACACGGCATGGGCGCTTCACTATTTTACGCTGGTACGTCTGGCGACGGTCGCGAAATAGTCCTTTTCTAGAATTTACACTAACTACCTGCCCCTGTCGCTTACATGTACAACTTAGCTATAGCAACTATAGGTCAACTTATATGTAGAACCTGGGCATCCTGCGCCGGGCTCGCTTGCTCGCGGCCGCCTTGGCCCGGGGCAGAGGCGCACTATCCCAGATGGTCAGAAAGCGCTCGCTGACGGGTGCAGTTCTGGTTCGGGATTCACCTTCACTCCGCTCGCCACGGCTGACAAGGGACAGATCCCAGATGGTGTTGAAACGCAATGTCGTCATGGTGTCCTTACGGTCCTTGCCGACCGCCTCCGGGAAAATCGTGGAAGAATTTTTCACATTATCCACCCCATTAGACTTTAGTTCAACCCGCTCCTTGTTCGCACCGACCGGAGAGTAGGAAAAACAGACCACACCGCATATACTGCAGTGCAGCATGGCTTGCATTGCATGAATGCCGGTTCCAGCAAGGACAAAGGGGGTGGTATGCACAAGGATGAACGCAGGCGCATCGTGTCAGCCCGGAAAGAGGGCGGTTCACATGGAAAGCCCGACAGGATGCTGGGCAGGGAGGACAGGCCATGACCGGAATTCTGGCTATCGTGGTTGCGCTGGCCCTGTTGATGTTCCTGGCCTACCGCGGCCTTAGCCTGCTGATCCTGGCACCGGCGCTAGCCGCCCTGGTGGCACTGGTATCCGTGGATACCCCGCTGCTGGCCAGCTACACCCAGGTGTTCATGGGTTCGGCGGGTAATTTCATCGTCATGTACTTTCCGCTGTTCCTGCTTGGGGCGATCTTCGGCAAACTGATGGAGGATTCCGGCAGCGCCGAGGTACTGGCCGGCGCCATCGTCTAGCGCCTGGGGGACAGCCGGGCCATCCTGGCCGTGGTACTCTCCTGCGCCGTGATGACCTACGGCGGCGTATCGCTGTTCGTGGTCGCCTTCGCCGTATTCCCCATCGCCGCGGCGCTGTTTCGCAAGGCCGACCTTCCCAAGCGGCTGATACCCGGTACCATTGCCCTGGGCGCCTTCACCTTTACCATGACCGCCCTGCCGGGCACCCCGGCGATCCAGAACGCCATACCGATGCCCTTCTTCGGCACCTCGCCCTTTGCCGCACCGGGGCTCGGCATCCTGACCGGCCTGGTAATGCTGGGCCTGGGCCAGGCCTGGCTGACCTACCGCGCCAGGCAGGCCCGCACCGCCGGCGAAGGCTACGGCGATCAGGAGAGCGAACCCACCCCGCACGACCACCTGCGTGAACGAGCGGCCGGCGAAGGCTTCGACCTGGCCGAGGTGGAGCCGCAACCTCGCACCGGCTTGCCCTCACTGCCATTGGCACTGCTGCCGATCGTGATGGTAATTGCCCTGAACCTGGCATTCACGGCGGTGATCATTCCGGCCATGGACACCGGCTATCTCTCCGACCCAACCTATGGCGCCACCAGCATCGAGTCGGTGCGTGGCGTCTGGTCGGTCATCGCCGCGCTGGTCCTCTCCATCCTGCTGTTGATCGCACTGAACCGGCAGCGATTGCAGGACCTGACCACATCGCTTGACAGTGGCGCCAATGCCTCGCTGCTGCCGATCTTCAATACGGCGAGCCTTGTCGGCTTCGGCTCGGTCATTGCCTCGCTGGCGGCCTTCGACGCCATCAGCGCCTGGGTGACCACCGCCGGAGGGGATAACCCGCTGATCTCGCTGGCCATCGCGGTGAACCTGCTGGCCGGCATGACCGGCTCCGCCTCGGGCGGCATGAGCATCGCCCTCTCCACCCTGGGCGACACCTACCTGGCCATGGGCCAGGCGGCGGGAATCTCGCCCGACCTGCTGCACCGGGTCACGGCGGTGGCCACCGGCGGGCTGGATGCCCTGCCCCACAACGGCGCGGTGATCACGCTGCTCTCTATCTGCGGGCTGACCCATCGCCAGGCGTACCTGGACATCGCCGCGGTCGCCGTGATCGGGCCGATCATATCCCTGATCCTGCTGATCGTCGTGGGCTCGCTGGTGGGGTCGTTCTAGGTGGCTAGATCCCGTAGCCGCCGAACATCCGGCGTACCGTGATCGGCCCGAAGCGCTCGAAGACGTCACTTGGATAGCCCGTGAATCCGCTCATGGCGATCTCTCACTCAAACTCTGCCAGTCGCCTCAGCAGCCTGGGCAACGCTGCCTCAAGATCAAGGCAGGGCAGCGCCTGGCACAGCGCCACATGGCTGGCCGGCGAGAAACGCTGGGGGTCGCCGATGGCGGCCTGGAACCCATTCACCACCTCCACCAGCGCCTCCGGCGTCTCCCCCACCTGCATGGCGCCATGGGCCAGCATCGCCATATCGCGACTGCCCCGCACCCGCCGCCAGCGCTGGGCGGTACCCACCAGCTTGCACTCGCCGATGCGCACATTGAAGCGGCCATCGCAATAGGCTCCCGGGGCCGCGCCCAGGTTCGCATCGGCCACCCCAAGGTCGCTTAGCCAGGCGCACCAGGGTCGCCGAGCCGACGATAGCCCCACTCCAGGTGTGCGGCGGAGCTGCCGACCCGGCAGCGCTGCGCCAGAGCCACATTGATCACGGCCGGGGATTGTGGCACCGGGGTGCCACCGGTGGAACGGAATTGAATCGGCCACCCCTTCTCGCGCAGCGCCCGACGTGCCTCGGGAAAGCCCGCAAGGCGCTCGTGACGACGCGGCATCACCAGGCACGGTCGTGGGGCGACCAAGCCAGCAGGGCGAACTCGGTCTCACCCTGGCAGATCGCCTCCAACAACGCCTCCTCCTGGATCAGCCCTTCCGCCACGCTGGGACGCTGCAACCGGGGCTGGATGTCATCTATCGGCGGGGCTGCCGACATGGCGTCACTCCTGGAAGGGCAATTCATGGTCGAAGGCATCGCTGGCCAGCCCCTCGATGCGCTCGCAGAGGGCATCAAGGAAGGCCGCCGCCGGCGCCCCATTGACGGCGCGATGATCGAAGGTCAGCGACAGGCCGATCACCTCCACGGCACGCCAGCCGTCCGAGTCTGCCACGACCCGGGGCTCCACACCACCGATGCCGAGGATCGCCACCTGGGGCAGGTTGAGCAGCGGCGTGAAGTGGTGCACCCGGGAGCGCCCCAGGTTCGACACCGTAAAGGTCGCCCCGGTCAGCGCCTTGACCCCAAGCTTGCCGTCGCGTGCCTGCTCGGTGAGCGCCCGGCGCGCCCCGGGCAGCTCACCGAGGCTCAGGGACTGGGCATCGAACAGCGCCGGGGCCACCAGCAGGTCATCGGGCAGCGGAATCGCCAGTCCCAGATGCACCGCGGCATGCCGGGTAATGCAGTTCTCCTCCAGGGTGGCATTGAGTGCCGGAAAATCGGCCAGGGTCTGCACCACCAGGCGCAGCAGCAGGTCCTGCACCGAAGGGGCGGCCCGGCCGTGCGCCTTGCAGCGCTCCCGCAGTGCCTGCAGGGCATCGAGGCGAGCACTGGCATGATGGGTCAACTGGGCCGACTGCTGCAGGCTCTGCAGCATCTTCGAGGCGATCATGCCACGCATGCCGCGCAGCTTGATCGAGGCCGTGGCACCATCCGCCCCCGAGGGGGCGGCGGTCTCCCGGGTGTCGAGTCTCATGGCGGGTCTCCTCAGGGTTCCAGGGTGGCGATCACGCTGCCCTTGCTGACCACCTCGTCTTCTTCCTTGGCGATGCCGAGCCGGCCCGTGGCCGGCGCCTCGATCTCGTACTGGGCCTTCTCCACCATCACTTCGGCCACCAGGTCGCCCTCGGCGACCTCGGCGCCGTCATTGACCAGCCAGGCGGTGATCACGCCTTCGGTGTCGCCCTCCCAGAGGTCCGTGGGTACGGTGATTTCGGTCGTCATAGGGTCTCTCCTCAACTCTCACTCAGCATTTGATGGAAGGCGGCGACGATCTTGTCGGCATTGGGCAGTGCCCACTGCTCCATGGTCGGCGCGAAGGGAATGGGGATATCCGGGTAGGCCACCCGCTTCGGCGCGGCCCGCAGGCGGCAGCCGGGTGCTCGGCCACGCTGGCGATGATCTCGCCGCTGACCCCATAGCTGTGGTAGTCCTCGTCGATCACGATCAGCCGCCCGGTCTTGGCCACCGATGCCCGCAGCGTCTCGCGGTCCAGCGGCACCAGGCTGCGCAGATCGATGACCTCGGCGGAAAAGCCTCGGCCTCCAGGGCCTGGGCGGCACGCAGGCTGTGGTGCACGCCGACGCCAG